>DATGXU010000382.1:0-2150 GCA_035298685.1 Magnetospirillum sp.
CCCGCCGCTAGAGTCCGCCGCCATGTCCATCCGCTTGCTCCCCCCCACCCTGGTCAACCAGATCGCCGCCGGCGAAGTGGTCGAACGCCCGGCCTCCGCCGTCAAGGAACTGGTGGAAAACGCCCTGGATGCCGGCGCCGGCCGCATCGACGTGGTGCTGGTGGAAGGCGGCCAGGCGCTGATTTCCGTCACCGACGACGGCAGCGGCATGAATGCCGACGAACTGGCGCTGGCGGTGGAACGCCACGCCACCTCGAAGCTGCCCGACGACGATCTGGTGCATATCCGCCATCTGGGCTTTCGCGGCGAGGCGCTGCCGTCCATCGGCTCGGTGGCGCGGCTGACGCTGACGTCGCGGCCGCGCGGCGCCGACACCGCCTGGAGCCTGACGGTGGAAGGCGGCGCCAAGGGCCAGCCCCAGCCGGCCGCCCACCCACCGGGCACCCGGGTCGAGGTGCGCGACCTGTTCTACGCCACCCCGGCGCGGCTGAAATTCCTCAAGGCGCCGCGCACCGAGCTGACCCACGCCGCCGACACGCTGGAGCGGCTGGCCATGGCCCATCCCCAGGTGGCGTTCTCGCTGTCGGACGGCGCGCGATCGGTGCTGAAACTGGCGGCCCAGCGCGGCGAGCCGGCGGTGGCGCTGCTGTCGCGGCTGGCCGCCGTCATCGGCCGCGATTTCGAAGCCAACGCGGTCAGGCTCGAGGCCGAGCGCGACGGCGTGCGCCTGACCGGCTGGGCCGGGCTGCCCACCTTCAACAAGGGCACCAGCGCCTATCAATACCTGTTCGTCAACGGCCGCCCGGTGAAGGACCGACTGGTGATCGGCGCGGTCAAGGGCGCCTATCAGGACGTGCTGAGCCACGACCGCCATCCGGTGGTGGCGCTGTTCCTGACCCTGGACCCCGAGGTGGTGGACGTCAACGTCCACCCGGCCAAGGCCGAGGTGCGCTTCCGCGACGCCGGGCTGGTGCGCGGCCTGATCGTGTCGGCCATTCGCCATGCCCTGGCCGAGGCCGGCCATCGCGCCTCGAGCACCTTGGGCATCGCCGCCCTGGGGGCGCTGGGCGCCACCGCCGCCCCGCCACGGCCGGCCACCAGCTATCAATGGCAGCCCTCGTTCCATGGCGCCGCCCGGCCCAGCCCGGCGCAGGTGCAACAGGCGGCCTCGGCCTTCGCCCCGTCCGGCTTGTCCGAGGCGCTGCCCGGCCTGTCGCTGCCGCCCGCCGCCCCCGCCGAGACCCAGCCGGCCGAAGTGCCCGAGCTGGACCACCCGCTGGGGGCGGCGCGGGCGCAGTTGCACGACACCTACATCATCGCCGAAACCCGCGACGGCCTGGTGATCGTCGATCAGCACGCCGCGCACGAGCGGCTGGTGTTGGAACGCATGAAGGCGGCGCTGGAGGCCGGCGCGGTCAAGACCCAGGCGTTGCTGCTACCCGAGGTGGTGGATCTGGGCGAGGCCGGCGCCGCCCGCCTGGCCGAGGCCGCCGCCGACCTGGCCGCGCTGGGGCTGGTGCTCGAACCGTTCGGCCCCGGCGCCGTGGTGGTGCGCGAGGTGCCGGCGCTGATGGGCGATTTCGACATCCAGGGGCTGGTGCGCGATCTGGCCGACGATCTGGCCGAATGGGGCGAGGCGCTGGCGCTGAAGGACCGCCTGGGCAACATCTGCGCCACCATGGCCTGCCATGGCTCGGTGCGTTCGGGGCGGCGGCTGTCGGTGGCCGAGATGAACGCGCTCTTGCGCCAGATGGAGGCGACGCCGCTGTCGGGCCAGTGCAATCATGGCCGCCCCACCCATGTCAGCCTGCGGCTGGCCGATGTGGAAAAGCTGTTCGGGCGGCGGTAATCCATCCGAGATCGCAGCCCGAGCGGGCTAAACCCTCCGGCGCAATAGCCTGCGGCCGGCGCTGTTCCCACCTACCACCCATGCCCGTGACATCCACGAGGCATGCGTTGATGAGGGCTTGCCGCAATGCGGTAAAACCGCCATTGTCCGGCCCTCGAATCATTCCAGATGACGCAAGGGAGTATGGCGATGCGCGCGCTGCTGGCCGTGTTGGGCGGTCTCGGGGTGCTGGGAAGCGTGTTGTGGCTGACGGCGTCGCCGGCCGGGGCGGTGGCCCCGTCGGCCGAGGCGGGCGCCGAGC
>DATGXU010000383.1:0-2507 GCA_035298685.1 Magnetospirillum sp.
GGCCACACCAGGGCAGGAATGACCGGGCAAGTTTTGCCGTCCTGGTCATTCTTGCCGGTCTGCTGCGCCGCCGCGATCTTGGCTTGGTCCGGCGGCGGTTGGTCCTTGGTGCTCGCCTGGTCGATGCCCTTGGCCTTGCCATTGTCGTTCTTGGCGCTTTCCTCCTGCATGCGGCGCTCGATCTCTTCCTGGATCTTCTGTTCCAGGATGTTGCGCATGACCGAGGACAGGTGGGACAGCGAGTTTTCGTCGATTCCCATGTCCGCCATCACCTGCTTGCGGAGCTTTTCCTTCAGTGTCTCGATCTGAGTGTCGCGGACCCAGGCGGTGAAGCCCCCCGACTTGATGGCATCCACTTCGGCGGCATGCTCTTTCTTGCGTTGTTCCGCCTGTTGGGCAGCTTTCTCGGCGGCGGTCAGAACGGTAGAAAAGTCGCTGAACTCGCCGACGGAAACCTTGCTGCCCGAAGCGGTCCCGGCCGAGCTTCCGGATGCGGTGCTGATGGAGTCGATCATGGTCATACTGGCTCCCGATGGTCCCTGCGCGTAATGTTTGCAATCGGTGCGCCAGTTGAAGGCAAGGGGCGAGAACCGGTGTTCTGTTAGCCAAGCCGCAGTGCGGCACTGGAAAGCGCCTGTGCCAATGGGTACGATCTGCCCGAAATCGCGTCCGCCTGAACGGCGGACACCGTGTTCCCCCAAGCCCGGATTTCTTCCGATGTCGATGACCAGATTGCGTGCGTGTGTTGCGACCCTTGGCCTGATGCTGGCCGCCCCGGTGGTTGCCGTGGCCGAACCGTCCCTCGACCTGTCGCTGGACGTCGCCGTGCTACAGGGGTTGGACAAGGTGACCGCCCACGTGGTCACCATCGAGGCGCCGGTGGGGCGCCCGGTGCGCTTCGGGACCTTGGAAATCATCGCCCGGTCTTGCAAGAAGCGGCGGCCCGAGGAAAGCCCGGAAAGCGCGGCCTTCCTGGATATTTGGGAATTGCGCCAGAACCAGCCGGCGCAAAGCCTGTTTCGCGGCTGGATGTTCGCGTCGAGCCCGGCACTTTCGGCCATGGAACATCCGGTCTACGACATTCGCGTGCTGGATTGCGAAAAATAGGGCGCGCTTGTCTCAGCCCCTGACGTCCAACCCGGCCAGTGCCTCTTCCCAATTCACCGGCCCGCGAGGAAACACCGCCGGGGTGTCCACCGCCGAGGCCAGCAGCTTCAGATATTGGTGACGGGGAATTTCGGTGGCGCCGAAGCGGCTCAGGTGGTCGGTGACGAACTGAGTGTCGAGCAGCAGGAAGCCGGCCCGCTTCAGACGGGCGACCAGGTTGACCAGCGCCACCTTCGAAGCGTCGGTGCGGCGGCTGAACATGCTTTCGCCGAAGAACGCCGCCCCCAAGGCCAGGCCATAGAGCCCGCCAACCAGTTCTCCGCCGCACCAGGTTTCCACCGAATGGGCCATGCCCAGGTGGTGCAGTTCGACGAACAGCCGCACGATTTCGTCGTTGATCCAGGTATCCGGACGGTCATCGGTGGACTGGGCGCAGCCGCTCATCACCGCCTCGAACGCGGTGTCCACCCGCACTTCGAAATCGGTGCGGCGCAGGGCCTTGCGCAGCGAGCGGGGAACGTGGAAATCGTCCAGCGGCAGGATGCCGCGCTGATCGGGGTCAATCCAATAGAGCCGCTGGTCCGCACGTGACCGTGCCATGGGAAAGATCCCCATGGCATAGGCGCGCAACAGAAGGTCCGACGTCAAGGGCCGCATCCTGGCCATCCTTCAAGGCCTGTCGGGACGGGTGTTAAGGCCGTCCTCCTATCAGGTATTACGCCCGACCGGAATTTCCAGCCAGGATCAAAGCCATCGGGCGGGGAGGAGAGGGGCGGCGCCATTCAGTTCCGCTGCTTGGACAAGGCGACGTGGAACACGCTTCCCTGGTCGCGCGCCGATTCCACCCATATGCGACCGCCATGGTGCTCGGCGATCTTGCGGCACGCCGCCAGACCGATGCCCGTTCCCTCGTATTGCTGCTGCGACACCAGCCGCGAGAACAGGGCAAACAGGCGGCCGTGCATGGCCGGGTCGATGCCGATGCCGTTGTCGGCGATGGAAATGATCCACTCGTTGCCGCCATCGCGACAATTTATGGTGACGCTCGGCGGGCGTCCCTGGGCGCGGAACTTGATGGCGTTACCGATCAGGTTCTGGAACAGGCGCTCGATCTCGGACGCGCTGCCGGTCACCGTCGGCAGCGGCGTTTCAACCACGATCTCGGCGCCGGATTCGGCGATGCCGGCGGACAGGCTGGACAGCGCCTGTTTCACCGCCTGCGACAAATCCACATCCTGGAACGGGGTGGATTGGCGGCCGATGCGCGAATAATCCAGCATGTCGATGATCATGCGATCCATGCGCTGGGCGCCGTCGATGGCGTAGCCCAGGAACTCGTGCAATTCGGCATCGTCCTCGGCCTGCAGGCGGCGTTTGATCAGGCCGATGTAACTGCTGAT
>DATGXU010000384.1:0-12433 GCA_035298685.1 Magnetospirillum sp.
GCCGTTGCCGGGCCGGCACCGGCAGGGCCTTGGTGGCGATCCGCAGGTTCAGACCGTCGAAATCAATCTCGGGATTGGGTTCCTGCACATGCAGCGTCGGCGGAATGACGCCCCGGCGCAGCACTTCGACGGCCTTGATCAACCCGGCCATGCCCGAGGCCGGTTCCATGTGGCCCAGGTTCGACTTGGCCGAACCGATGGGCAGCGGCGACGACCGGCGTTGCGCCAGCGCGCGGCCGACCGCGCCGGTTTCGGCGGGATCGCCTACCGAGGTGCCGGTGCCGTGGGTTTCGAAATACACCAGATCATCGGGATCGGCGCCGAACTGGTCGTAGACCCGGCGCAGCAATTCCTCTTGCCGCTCGGACGACGGCAGCGCGATGCCCTGGGTGCGGCCGTCGGTGTTGACGCCGGTGCCCTTGATCACCGCCAGGATGGGATCGCCGTCGCGCTGGGCCTCGGCCAGCGGCTTCAGCACCAGCACGCCGCCGCCTTCGGCGCGCACGTAGCCCTTGGCGATCTTGTCGAAGGCGCGGCAGCGGCCATAGGGCGACAGCATGGACGCCTGCGAAAAGCCGATGAACGGAAACGGGCTGAGCAGCAGGTTGACGCCGCCCACCACCGCCATGCCGGCGCGGCCCGACGACACCGCGTGGAACGCCTCGTTCATGGCGACCATGCTGGACGAGCACGCGGTGTCCACCGCCATGCTGGGGCCGTGCAGGTCGAAGACGTAGGAAATGCGGTTGGCCGCGATGGACAGCACGGAACCCAGCATGAAATATGCGTTGGTGCCGCTGGGGTCGCCCTGGCGGATATCGGCGTAATCGGTGCCCGAAATGCCCACGTAGACCGCGCAATCGGTGCCCGCCAGATGGTCGGGAATCTGGCCGCCCCGCTCCAGTGCCTCCCACGTCATTTCCAGCAGCAGGCGCTGCTGGGGGTCGATCTGTTCCGCCTCGCGCGGGGAAATGCCGAAGAAGGCGGCGTCGAACCCCGAAACGTCGCCCAGGGTGCCCGCCTTGAAGGTATAGGTCTTGCCCGCCTCGTCACCGCCTTCATGCAGGAAATGCCGCTTTTCCCAACGGTCGTCCGGGATCTCGGAAACAACGTCGCAGCCGTTCAGCAAAACGTCCCAGAAACGGGACGGCGTATCGATGTTTCCCGGAAAACGGCAAGCGTGACCGATGATGGCGACAGGGCGGGAGTTGGACATGATCTCGCAGGTTTATGGCGGATAAAGCACCCCTTACGTAACAGATTAATCGTGGTGGTGCCACCATCCGCATTAGACGCTTTTGGGGCATGGCGTGAGAAGTTATAGACCGTTCGGGGGCGTGCGCTATAGACTGCGCGCCGTTTGCATATGCGTTCGGCGCAATGCTGTCGAAAGCGTGAATCCTGGGGGATGCGGTGAAGTTTATCGTTCGTTTCGGACTGCTCTGTTCGATCATCGGCGCGGCTTTCGCGGCACAGGCCCAGACGCCGTGGGACGTGATGAACGCCGACGGCACCCTGCAGCGTTCGTTGAGCGCGGATTCGCAGAAGTCCTCGTCCAGCCGCATGCCGTCGGGCGGCATGCCCTCGGCGGCGGGGCAGTCCTATGGGACGACCGGTGCGACGCCCCCGGGCATCGGCTACGGCAACATGTCGCAGAACGGCGGGTCCAGCCAGTTCCAGCAGATGCAGCAAATGCAGCAGATGCAGCAGTTGCAGATGCAGCAGGGCCGGGATCTGCGCGCGACCGGCGGCGACATTCAGCTGTCGCCCAGCGTCACCCCGGTCGATCCCACCATGCTGCTGGACCAATCGGCCCAGAACAAGCCGTTCGGCTGGGAACTGTTCGCCGGCGGCGGCGCCATCGCGCGGGCGCGCGGCATGAACCCCAGCTATATCATCAGCCCCGGCGACAACATCGCCCTGCAGGTGTGGGGCGCCGAGCAGCCCTATAATGAAATCGTCACCGTCGATCTTCAGGGCAACATCTTCGTGCCCACCGTCGGCCCGGTGCGGGTGGCGGGCCTCAGCAATTCCGGCCTCAACGACGCGCTGACCAAGGCGCTGTCGCGCATCTACACCAGCCATGTGCGGGTCTACACCAATCTGCTGAACACCCAGCCGGTGGGCGTTTACGTGACCGGCGCCGTGTACCGCCCCGGCCGCTACGCGGGCGAGCACACGGATTCGTTGCTGCACTACATGGCGCAGGCCGGCGGCGTCGACCTGCGGCGCGGGTCGTTCCGCGACATCGCCATCATGCGCCGCGGCCAGGTGATCGCGCGGGCCGATCTTTACCAGTTCCTGCTCAAGGGCATGCTGCCGCAGGTGGATTTCCAGGATAACGACACCATCGTCGTCGGGCCGCAAAAGGCGACGATCCTGGTCACCGGCGACGTCCGCAACGCCTATCGGTTCGAGATCGAACGGCGCGACGAAAGCGGCGAAAGCGTGCTGGAGATGATCCAGCCGTTGCCCAAGGCCAGCCACGTGGCGCTGCGCGGCGTGCGCGGTGGGCAGCCCTACAACGTCTACATGTCCATCGACGAATTCCGGCGGACGGCGGTCCACGACGGCGACGCCATGGTGGTGCAGTCCGACATGGTGGACGAAACCATCTTCGTGTCGGTGACCGGCCAGCGTTCGGGGCCGTCCTCGCTGGCGGTGCCGCGCGGCGCCCGGCTGTCGCAGCTGCTGGACATGATCGCCGTGGACCGCAACACCGCCGACCTGTCGTCCATCTACATCCGCCGCAAGAGCGTGGCCGACCGCCAGCGCCGCGCCCTGGAAATGGCGCTGGACCAGTTGCAGCGCGCGGTGCTGACCACCCGTTCCGTCAGCCAGACCGAAGCGGAAATCCGCGTTCGCGAAGCCGAGCTGGTGCAGAAGTTCGTGGAAAAGGCCCGCGCCGTCGAACCCGAGGGCCGCGTGGTGCTGGCCGGCGGCGACCGCGTGCAGGACATGCAGCTCGAGGCCGAGGACGTGATCGTCATTCCGCAACGCAGCGACGTCGTCATCATCTCGGGCGAGGTCAACCTGCCGCAGACCCTGCTGTTCCGCAAGGCGGCGGGGATCTCGGATTACGTCGACGGTTCGGGCGGTTACACCGACCGCGCCGACACCTCGAAGATGCTGGTCATGCACCTGAACGGCGCCGTCCAGAGCGGGTCCGACGTCGACATTCAGCCGGGCGACCACATCATGGTGATGCCGCGGGCCGATTCGAAGGAATTCGCCATCTTCAAGGATATCGTGGAAGTCATGTACCGTATCGCGGTGTCCACCGGCGTGGTGGTGCGCCTGCTGTAAGCCCATGCGCCATGGCCCGGCGGGGCAAGTCTCCGCGCCGGGCCATGGCGGCACGTCCGATATGAGCGTTTCGTTGTTCCGCCGGGAAGCTCGGGTTGGCTGAGAGGAAAGCGATGTCCCAGGTGTCGTTGCAAGGATTGCAGTCCCGTCGCCTTCGCTCTCTGGCCGGCGTGGGCCAGTGCGCGTTGATGGTGATGGCGCTGTCGGCGTGTTCAAGCCTGGACGGGATGTTCTCGTCCGGGTCTGGGCCTGCGCCGGCCCAGACCATCCTGACCGACGGCGGCCACGCGGTCGCCGGGCCTCGGCGGTAGGGCTCGATGCTGTTGGGGGCGCCGCCGCCGGTTCCGTTGAACGCCCCGGCGACGTCGGCTTCCGCCGCGCCGGCTGAGCCGCCGGTCACCGTGGCCCGCGTGGTCGCTCCGGCCGTGGTGGCCGAACCTTTGAACGAGGCTCCCACGCAGCCGGCGGCATCGCGGCCGGCACAGCCGGTGGCGGTTCGCCCGCAGCCCGCTCACCCGACGCCGCTGGCGGCGGCGCCGGTGTCCGCGCCGGCGGCTGCCCGAGACGGCGGGGCGGTGGTCACCGCTCTGCCGCCGGCCATGGACAGCCATTACAGCCGTCGCCTCGCCGATCAGAACGTTCCGCCCGCTCGCGATCCGCTGTCCGAGCGCGCGCCCTTCCCGGTGGCTCCGCCGCAGCAGAGTGCCGGTGTGTGGGGGGGAGTGGAGCAGCATTTCCGTGCCCGCCTGGCCGAACAGAACGCCGTATCCTCGACGTCGTCTTCTTCTCGGCGGACGGTGGCGGGGTATCCCGATGCGGTCCCCGAACCGCGCGGCAATTTCGCCCTGGTCGAGGAGCATTATCGCCATCGACTGGCCGAATTCAGGGCGACGGTCGCGCCGCAATACGCCCAGGTGCCGGAATAACCTGACGCCAAGAGCGAGCGGGCAATTGCGCCGTTCGCTCTCTGATCGGGGTCAGAACGCGCAGTGCAGGCCGGCCGCCCAGTAATCCTTGCCGATATTGGCGCGCACGGCGATGCTGGAGGTGGCGTTCACGCCCAGGGCCGCATAGGGGTCGGCGCTGTTCTTGTCGAAGCGCACGCCGCCGCCGATGTCGATGCCGCTCGGCGAGTTGCTGAACTTGTACGCCGTCACCGTGGCTTCCAGCTTTCCATACGCGTCGGCGGTGGTGAAGTCGCACTTCGACGTGCTGACGTTCCGCCCCGTTTCGTTGTCGCGGCAGGTGGTCGAGCCCTTGCTGGTTTCCTCGCTATAGCGGTCGTTGTCCTTGCCGTGGATGAACGCGCCCACATAAGGGGTCAGGTGGACCCGGCCATAGGACAGCCGGTAGCCGATGCCCAATTCGCCGCCGGTATGTTCGTCGGTGTTCGCCACATTGGCTTCGATGGCGATCTTGCCGTCGAACTTGTTCTCTTCCGCCAGCGCGGCGGTCGCGGCGCAGGTCAGGCTGCTCAGCATGGCGAGAATGGCGATGGCTTTCATGTCTCTTAACCTCGTGGTGGCGTGCAAGGGGGCGTGCCGACAGGCTGACATGTCGTTTGTCGGTGAACTCGACCGCGTTGACCAGCAAATTCAGCGGCATCGTTTGAAGTTTGCCAGCTTTTGGTTTCGAGGGGCCCAAATGGCGGCCGCCGGATTGGATGGCGCGTTTCGCAATCAAAGATGGAAGGTCGGTGACGGCGGGGATGGCGCCCCTGTCCCTGGGTTCTAGATTGGAATTTCTCTAGGGTATATCTGGAATCGATCAAATCGTTGATGTAGCGCAATGCCGTCAAATGCATTTGGGCGATTATCGGCCAGGGGGAGGGGTGCCGATTGCCGCCTGCGGCGGTTGGGTCTCGCTTGTTCCCCGTCTCCTTCCTTACTCGCAAGGGTGGAAGGACCGCCAACATCCAAGGGGGATGCCTATGTCTTTGCGCCACACTTTGTCCCTGGCCGCCGTGCTTGCCATGTCGGCGGGCCTGGCCCACGCCGCGTCGGCCGCCAACGAGCCGATCCAGCCGATCACTCCGGCCAAGGTTAAGGACGCCAATCTGGTCGAACTGGGCAAGAAGCTCTATTTCGACACCCGCCTGTCCAAGTCGGGTTTCATCTCGTGCAACTCGTGCCACAACCTGTCCATGGGCGGCACCGACAACCTCAAGACCTCCATCGGCCATAACTGGAACAAGGGTCCGATCAACGCGCCGACCGTGCTGAATTCCAGCATGAACCTGGCCCAGTTCTGGGATGGCCGCGCCAAGGATCTGAACGCCCAGGCCGGCGGCCCCATCGCCAATCCGGGCGAAATGGCGTCGAACCATGCGCTGGCGGTCGAGGTGCTGCAGTCGATCCCCGGCTATGTGGCCGAGTTCAAGAAGGTGTTCGGCACCGAGACGGTCACCATCGACGAAGTGACCAAGGCCATCGCCGCGTTCGAGGAAACCCTGGTCACCCCCAATTCGCGCTTCGACAAGTGGCTGAAGGGCGACAAGAAGGCGCTGACCCCGACCGAAGTGGCCGGCTATACCCTGTTCAAGGATTCGGGCTGCACCGCCTGTCACAACGGCCCGGCCGTGGGCGGCAACTCGTTCCAGAAGATGGGTGTGGTCGAGGCCTATAACGCCACCAGCCCCGCCGAGGGCCGCGTCGCGGTGACCAAGGACGAAGCCGACCGCTTCAACTTCAAGGTGCCGACCCTGCGCAACGTGGAACTGACCTATCCCTACTTCCACGACGGCGAGGCGGTGACCCTGACCCAGGCGGTCGAGACCATGGGCCGCGTCCAGCTGGGCAAGAAGTTCAGCGCCGAGGACAACGCCAAGATCGTGGCCTTCCTGAAGACGCTGACCGGTGAGCAGCCCAACTTCAAGATGCCCATCCTGCCGCCGTCGTCCGACGCCACTCCGCGTCCGGTGCCGTTCGACAAGTAAGCGCCTATCCAGTGCGGGAAGGGCCGGGCGGGTTAATCCGTCCGGCCCTTCTGTTTCCAGGCCACCTTGCCGCCGCTGCGGGAACCTGCCCTGCCATACCCCGTTGATCTTGCGACGGTGGAAGGAGGGATGTCATGGCGGCACGGAACCTGGTTCAGGCGCTGGAAGGGGTGTCTTTTCCCTGTGACCGCGCCCGGCTGATCGAGTACGCGCGCAACAACAACCTGGCAAGCCGCGCGCTGGCGGCCCTGGAAGAGATCCCCGAGCGGCAGTATCGCGACCTGGGCGAGGTCTTCACCGCCCTGCCGGGCCGGGTCCAGCCGGCTACGGCGGCGAGCGCCGAGGAGGCGGAACCGGCGCCGGAACACGAGCCCGAGCCCGAGGCCGCCGGCGACATCCTTGCCTCGCCGCTGGAATGGTGGATGCTGGGGTGGCAGCAGGCCATGCTGCCGTGGACGCTGAGCGTCCATTGCCTGCGCAGTTCCGCGGAATCATGGCCCCAATGGATGCGGCTGGGGCAGCACATCCTGTTTCCCTGGTCCAAATAATACCGGTCGGCCGTTGATATGACTCGCCGCAGGCGCCGTGGCCGACCGGCAAGCCCGAGCGGCGTCTGAGGCCCACCGTCTCGGCATGAACTGAGCCAACGGATCAGTTCAGCGGCCGGGCGGTATAAGGTCAGGCATCCATGGCCAACAGCATCCAGGCGTGGTCGCGGCTGAAGCCGGCGACGACGAACTGGGCGTGCTCGAGGCTGGGGGCGTTGACGACCATGAAGGGCTGCCCATCGCGATAGCACATATAGTTCAGATAGGGGCTGGTGCGGCGGGCCGGCCCGACATCGTTGGCCGCGACGGCGGTAGCGACGAGCTTGGTGGTGGCAGTCCGCAGCATCCGCAACATCTTGACCTTCTCCGCTTGCCTTGCCGCCGGCCCGTTCCGGCGTTGGTATGTCGGTTAAGGTATGCCTCTTCGGGCCACTTCCAAGAGGTATTCCTATCGAGGCATGCCCATTCGCGCGAGCCTTCCCCCAACGGGTGTTCATCCTTCGGCAAGGGGTGGGCGACCATGCTGCCGGCATGCCTTTCGCCGAAGTGCTTTCCGCCCTTTACGCCGCCTCGGGTATTGCCGGCTGCGCCTGTTACGTCCCGCAGGTTCTGGGGCTTGCCCGCAATGCGCCGGCACGCCGCGCCATGTCGCTGGCAACCTGGAGCGGGTGGCTGGGGCTCAGCCTGATCGGGGTGGCCTATGCCATGGTGGTCGTCGGCCAGCCCGAGCTGATTTTGGTCACCAGCCTCAACGCCCTTGGACAGGCGGTGGTGGTGGCCCTGGTGGCGGGCCAGCGGCTCAAGGATTGCCGCGAAACGAAACGGGCCGGCACCCTGGCGGTGCCGGCCCGTTGAGGGGAGGGCATCGAGCCCGAATTCAGCGGCGGGACATCCGGTTGCGCACGCTGGTCAGCGTGTTGCGCAGCTCGGGATGATGGGGCAACAGGCTCTCGGCCAGTTCACGAGCCCGAACGCGGTCGATGGAGCCGGTCTGGAATTCAATTTCCAGCATCTTCGCCAGCTGGATCATGTCGTCGAAGGTCTTCATCTTGTTTCTCCCCGCCAGGGATTTCCGCTAACAAGATTTAGACCACAATTGACGCTGTCAAAAAAGAGAAGTGAACGTATATCCACCGCATGAAGGGCGGGGCTTACGCCTGCGACGTTTGAAAATTGCTTCGTTAGTATAAGTATGGACGGCAAATGCGTAAAATTTTAAGCATGTCCGCAACTTTCGGCGGAATTACTTTTTAATGATGAGATTCAAATTTGCTTCCAGGGTGAGAGTGAGCGGACAAGGCGAGCGTTCCTCGCCGTTGACCATGCAGCGGCCGGGCCACCCGCTCAGGCTCTGCTGGTCCAGCACCAGGTACTGGGCCGTCTTGCACGAATACAGCCGTTCCGACGCCTGCCCCGGCGCCAGCGGCCCGGTGGGAACCATCCAGGTATTCAGTTCGGCCTTTTCACCGTCCAGTATCTGCAGCAGGGCGTAGGTCGATATGGTGGCGGTGCCCCGGTTGACCGAGCGGACGACGAAGCGGCAGGCGGCGCGGTCGGGCACCCCCGGATACATCACCTGGGTGGCGGTGATCTTCAGTCCTTCGATGCGCTCGGCGATGATGGGCGGTGGCAGCAGATTGGCTTGTTGGACGGCGATGCTGGTGGGGGCCGGCTTGCCTTCCTTGGCCTCTTTGGGGGCCGACGACGCCAATGCCGCCGTGCTGCCCGCGACCATGAACACAGCCGCGACAACTGCCCGAATAGGTCCGCTCACACCCAATCCTCCTGCCGGGCCGCCAGCAGGCCGGCTTACAATCCTATGATCGCATTATGCTGCACTGCGGTCCAATGGCGAAAGGTTTGAATTTGTGTCCCGACGTCACGGGGGCGCCGCGTGAGCTATTGGGCGGCTTCGGCCACCGTCGCCCAGGCGGTAGACGCGGCGGGGCGGCGTTCCAGCTCGCGCAGATGGGCGGCCAGCCGCGCCGCCAGCGCCACCAGGGTCAGGGTGGGATTGGCGTGGCTGCTGGTGGAAAATACCGAGGCCCCGGCGACATACAGGTTGTCCATGCCGAACACCCGGCACTGGGAATCGACGACGCCCCGATCGGGGCCGGCGGCCATGCGGGTGGTGCCCATGTGGTGGCCGCCGACGGCGTTGTAGCCGTGCCGGATGGCATCCTCGTCCACCAGCAGGCGGCCGGTGCCGCTGGCTTCCAGTTCCTCGGCCAGCAGGCGGTGGGCGTCCAGCACGCCTTGGATGTCCTGGGCGGTGACGCGCCAATCCACCCGCAGGCGCGGCAATCCCAGATGGTCGCGCTGATCCGACAGGGTGACGCGGCTGTCGGGGTTGGGCACCTGTTCGGCGTTGTAGTCCAGGGTGAAATTGCCGTCGCGGCCCTTGACCGCCACATAGGGCAGCTTGCGCGCGGCCAGCACGTGCCGCAGCGTCCAGATCAGGCCGAAGCGGGCCAGGGCAGGGGCGCCCAGCCCGACATTCACCAGATGGCGGGCGATCAGGGTGCGGCGCCCGCCGCTTTCCACGCCACGATAGCCAAAGCTGGCCAGCTTGCGTTCGTATTCCGCCTTCAGGAAGGTGCGCGACAGCCACATGGCCGACAGCACGGCGTCGCCGTGGGTGGGGTCGGCGATCAGCGGCGGTTCGAAGCGCAGGATGACGTTGGTCAACTGCCGCTGGCGCTGTATGTCGGCGGGCAGCGAGAAATGCCGCCGCACGTAAATGCCGTCGCGGTCGCGTTCGTACTGGAACACCACCCGGGTGCCGGGCCGGAAGCGGGCCACCGCCGCCTTGCCCTCCAGATGGCACATGTAGAAGCGGCCGACCAAATCGTTGCCGGCGCCCGAGGCCAGCATCAGCCGGGTCGTCTCCAACGCGCCGGCGGCCAGAACCACCCGGCCGGCGCGCACGGAGAATCCATGGCCCGCCGCCGTGGCGAAATGGGCGCCGGTGACTGCCTGCCGGTTTTCCGACAACGATAGCCCGGTGCAGTTGGCCCCCAGCACCAGGGTCACCTCGGGCGAGCGGGCCAGCGCCCGGCGGTAGCGGCGGCCGAAATCGGTGGGGGGTGAAAAGCGTTCCAGGCTGTCGCTGGCGATCCGCCCGTCGCCCAAGCCCCGGACCATGGCGTCGGCGTCGGGGTTCAGCGCCTCGCCGGCGTGAAAGCGGAACGGGCCGGCCTCGCAATAGGCCAGGGCATGGCGGTACCAGCCCTTCAGTTCGTCATAGGCCAGCGGCCAGCCGCTGTGTGGAACATGGGGGCGCGCTTCCAGGTCAATGGGGTCAAAGGGAACGCAGCGCCCGCCCCACAGGGTCGAGCCGCCCCCCAAACCGCGCACCCGGTAAAGCGTCAGCGGCGGATGGCGGGCGGGGTCCAGCACCTCGCCGGCGAAGCTGTCCAGCCGCCGGGTTTCCGGCTGCCGCTCGCCCGCTTCCAGCAGCGCCACGGTCAACCCCGCGCCCATCAGTTCGTGGGCCAGGGTGATGCCCGCCGGTCCGGCTCCGACGATGGCGATATGGGCGTCCAGCACGAACCCGTTGGGGACCTGGCGGGCATCGACGATCATCCTGGCGCTCTCCGGACGGTGGTCGAGCCAGAGCCTACGCCGATGGGCATGGGGGGCGCGCGCATGCAGGCGGGGTGGCGGCTGGGGCCGACGAATTAGCCCGCGCCATTCCGAGGGCGTCAGCCGCGCGGGCGGGGCAACACCAGTTGCACCCGCAATCCCCCTTCCGCGCGGTTGCACAGCGTGATGTCGCCGCCATGGGCACGGGCGGCGGCGCGCGCCACCGAAAGGCCCAGGCCGGTGCCGCCGGTTTCGCGGTTGCGGCTGGCTTCCAGGCGGACGAAGGGGGCGAACACCCGTTCGAATTCGGCTTCCGGGATGCCGGGGCCGTTATCGTCGATGGTCAACGCCACGCCGTCGTCGCGCTCGGTCAGGCTGGCGGTGGCGCTGCCGCCGTATTTGCGGGCGTTGTCCAGCAAATTGGCGACCAGCCGCTTCAGGGCCAGCGGGCGGGCGGGAAGCACCAGGCTGTCGGGGCCGTCATAGGCGACGCCCATGTCCTCGGCCAGCCCCTGCACCAGCGTCGCCATGTCCACAGCCCGCCGTTCCTCGCGCGCGGCGTCGTCGCGGGCAAAGGCCAGGGTGGCGGCGATCATGTGTTCCATTTCCTCGAGGTCGGCCAGCATCTTGGCGCGTTCCTCGTCGTCCTCGACGAATTCGGCGCGCAGGCGCATGCGGGTGAGGGGGGTGCGCAGATCGTGGCTGATGGCGGCCAGCATCTGGGTGCGGTCTTCGACGAAGCGGCGGACGCGGCCTTGCATGACGTTGAAGGCATGGGCGGCGGCGCGGATTTCGCGCGGACCCTTTTCCGGCACCGGCGGTGCGGTCACGTCCATGCCCAGGCGCTCGGCGGCGGCGGCGAAGGTGGCAAAGGGGCGCGCCGCGCGTCCGACCGCCCACAGGGCCGCCAGCGTCACCGCGATCAGGCTGGTCAGCAGCAGTGCCAGGAAGCGCGGTTGCCACATGGTTTCGTCGCCATCCAGGGGCGAAATCACGTTCAGCCACGAGCCGTCGCCCAGCCGGACCGAAATGCGCAGAGCCGGGCCATGGACGAAGCCGAAGCCGCCCATGCCGTGGCCGTGCCCGCGGGGGCCGAATTCCGGCGGCGGCTCGGGCGGCGGCCGGGTGGAAACGCGGATCTCGTGATCGCTGAGGTGGTGGCCCAGATGGCGGGCCACCGCCGCCGCCAGTCCGCGATTTTCGCCTTCGTCGGGCACCACCGGGTTGACGCTCCAGCCGGCGCGGAAGCCGGGGGTGTCCATGCTGCGCAGGGTGGCGCGGCGGGCGTCGGCCTGGGTGGTTTCCAGCAGATTGACGATCGACGCCACCCGCTCGGCGGCATTGCGCCCTCCCAGTGCCGCCAGAGCCTCGGAACGCTGGTCGGCAAAGGTCAGCACGGCGGCGGCCAACGCGCCCACCAGCGCCGCCACCAGCACCAGGGCGGTGCGGCCCAACAGCGAATCGGGCAGCAGGCGGATGGTCATGACCGCACCACCTCGGGGGTGAACAGATAGCCGCCGCCGCGCACGGTCTTGATCAGCTGGGCTTCCTTGGGGTCGTCGCCCAGCTTGCGGCGCAGGCGGCTGACCTGGATGTCGATGGAGCGGTCGAAGGGAATGGCCTGGCGGCCGCGGGCCAGATCCAGCAACTGGTCGCGCGACAGCACCCGGCGCGGGTGCTCGACAAAGGCCAGCAACAGGTCGAACTCGCCCGCCGACAGGGTCATCACCACGCCGTCGGGGCTCAGCAGGTCGCGGGTGGCCACGTCCAGCACCCAGCCCAGGAAGCCATAGCGGGTGCCGACCCCCTTGGCCGCGGGTGCCGGTGCCGGGGCGCCGGGTTGGGCGCGGCGCAGCACGGCCTTGATGCGAGCCAGCAATTCGCGCGGGTTGAACGGCTTGGCAAGATAGTCGTCGGCGCCCATTTCCAGGCCGACGATGCGGTCGGTGTCCTCGCCCATGGCGGTCAGCATGACGATGGGCAGCGCCGAGCCTTGCGCGCGCAGGCGGCGGGTCAGGCTCAGGCCGTCCTCGCCGGGCATCATCAGGTCCAGCACCAC
>DATGXU010000385.1:0-10760 GCA_035298685.1 Magnetospirillum sp.
GCGTCACGTTGCTTTATGCCGTGCTGAACGTGGCCGAAGCCGGCGACAACATCGTGGTGCCCGCCGTGTTCGCCGCCTGGGGCGGCCGCGGCCTGATCCACACCCTGCTGCGGTTCGGCATCAACGTCCGCGTGGTCGAAACCGGCGAGGCCGAGGAATTCGTCCACGCCACCGACCGCCGCACCCGCGCCTATGTGGCCGAAAGCGTGTCCGGCCCCGAATTGTCGGTTTTCCCCACCGCCCCGGTGGCGGCGCTAGGACGCACCTTCGGCATTCCGCTGATCATCGACAATACGGCGGCGCCCCAGGCGATCCGCCCGCTAGCCGACGGCGCGGCGGTGGTTGTGTATTCCGGCATCGGCGCCGTGGGCGGCCATGGCACCGGCGACGGCGGCATCGTCATCGACGGCGGCGGCTTCGCCTGGGATAGCGCCCCCGAACGGCTGCCCAGCCTGAACCGCCCGGACCCGTCCTATCACGGCACGGTGTGGACCAAGGTGGTTCGGCAATGGAACGCCTCGGCCTATATCGCCAGCATGCGCGGGCGTTTCCTGCGCGATTTCGGCGCCGCCATCAGCCCGTTCGAGGTGGTCGACCTGCTGCACGGTGTCGAAACCTTGCCGCTGCGCGCCCGCCAACAGGCCGACAATGCCGCCCGCGTCGCCGCCGCGCTGGCGCGCCACCCCGGCGTGGCCGCGGTGCTTGGCCCCATCGGCGGCCGCATCGCCATCCGCCTGGGCGATCCGGCCGGCGCAGCACGCCTGGTGTCGCGGCTGAACCTGATCCGGGTTTCCACCCAAGGCGGCGACCTGCGCAGCTCGATTTTCGAAGTAGCGCCGGGATTGCTTCATTTGTGGGTTGGGCTGGAGCACGCCGACGATATTGTTGCCGACCTGACCGGTGACGACGTCACCAAGCTTAACAACAAAAGAGATAGTGTAAAATAGTGGTCATACCTTAGCGCAGGACACACCCAGGCAACCAGCGCGGCGCCACTTATATTTAAATGACGTTCACAAGGCATTCACGCATTTGCAAACCACTCAGACCAACAACCGCAGACTATACGTCAGTATAAGGGGCAAAAAAAGCCACACCCTAAAGGCTAAACTCATTAGTACTGCGCGCCGACAAGGCCCGCGATTCCGCCGCTCATGGCCCCTTTTCACTCTCCCGAAAACACGGCATAGGTATGTCGCACCCCGGCCGCGAATCATGCTTTCGACATATCCCGCCATGCCCCTCAGCCTGTACAAATCCCCCCCTCGGTCGCACACTCCACGTTGAAAAACATGCCCGGTGGCGATCCTGCCTGCACACACTGATCAGGCAGCGGCGGTTGGTGACATCCCCATCGGGCCACCCGTCGAGGGGAGTTGGGACATGAGTGCACTCGGCAATCTCCGCATCAAGTCGAAGGCCCTGATCCTGGTTGGCACGGCGGTGCTGACCGGCGCCGTCATGCTGGCGGTATCCAGCATCGGGCTTTCCAACATCAAGCAAATGCTGGACGAACTGGTGCTGGCCACCAACGTCGAGCGATATGCTTACGAGACCATCCTGGAGGAGAAGAATTACCTGCTGAACGCCAACGGCGCGACCGGCAACCAGGTGCTGGCCGAACAGGCGTTCCGCAAGGCGGAAGACGACGTCAAGACCATCAACGCCACTCTCGACAAGATCGACGCCAGCAGCACCAACGCCAGCCTGCTGGCGCGCGCCAAGGCCGCCCGCCAGGGCACCAACGACTACGCCGACCTGTACCGCAAGGGTGTCGCCGCGCTGGTGGCGCTGGACAAGCTGACCGACGAGCTTGAGCACAATGGCGAGGTCGCCATCACCCAGGCCGCCGAATACGCCGACAGCATCGGCGACGTGCGCAAGGAACGCATCGCCGTCCAGATCCGCATTCACGCCAACCGCGTCCGCTTCAACGAAAAGAAGTACATGCTGGAGCAGAAGCCCGAGTTCTTCGAAATCATGAAGAAGGAATTCGGGCTGATGATGGAACAGCTGGCGATGCTTGAGCACGATGCGGCTTCCGACCGCGAGCGCAGCCAGATCGCCACTTTCAAGAGCGCGGCCCTGGACTATGAAAAGGCCGCCTACAAATGGGTCGAGAACAACGACAAGCTGTTCAAGGACATTCTGCCCAAGATGAAGGAACTGGGCGGCAAGGTCATCAAGCTGGCCTTCGACGCCGCCGAGGAACAGCAGAAATCCATGGACGACACCCGTAGCGCCATCATCACCTGGCTGGTGGTCATCGGCATCGGCATCGCCGCCGCCGGCGTGGTGCTGGGCATGGTGGTCGCCAACGCCATCGCCAGGCCGGTCAACGCGCTGTCCAACTGCATGAACCAGTTGGCGAGCGGCAACCTGAAGGCCGAGGTTCCCAACACCGAACAGCGCGACGAAGTGGGAGAAATGGCCCGCGCCGTCCAGGTGTTCAAGGAGAACGCCGTCCGCGTCGCCACATTGCAGACCGAACAGGAGGCCGCCAAGGCCCGCGCCGAGGCGGAACGCCGCCAGGGCATGATGACCATGGCCGACACCTTCGAAAGCGCGGTCATGGGGCTGGTCGAGGGCGTGTCGGCCAAGGCGTCCGAAATGCAGTCCACCTCGCGCGGGATGTCAGTGGCGGCGCAGCAGGCGTCGAGCCAGGCGACCACCGTGGCCGCCGCCGCCCAGCAGGCCACGTCCAACGTCGAGACGGTGGCGACCGCCGCCGAGCAGCTGTCGTCGTCGATCTCGGAAATCGGCCGTCAGGTCGCCGAGGCCGCCCGCATTTCCACCGCCGCCTCCGACGAAACCGCCCGCACCAACACCATGGTGGGCGGACTGGCCAAGGCCGCCGACAAGATCGGCGAGGTGGTCAACCTGATCAACGACATCGCCAGCCAGACCAACCTGCTGGCGCTGAACGCCACCATCGAGGCGGCGCGGGCCGGCGACGCCGGCAAGGGCTTCGCGGTCGTCGCCAACGAGGTCAAGGGGCTGGCCAACCAAACCGCCCGGGCCACCGAGGAAATCTCGAACCAGATCAATTCTGTACAAGAAGAGACCCGCCGCGCGGTCGAGGCCATCCGCACCATCGGCACGGTCATCGACCAAGTGCGGCAGATTTCGTCGGGTATCGCCTCGGCGGTCGAGGAACAGAGCGCGGCCACCCGCGAAATCGCCCGCAACGTCCAACAGGCCGCCCAGGGCACCCAGGAGGTTTCGGCCAACATCCAGGGCATCACCCAGACCGCCGCCGACACCGGCACAGCCTCGCAAAAGGTGCTGGGCGCCGCCGACACGCTGGCCCGCGACTCGGAAAACCTGAAGACGGAAGTGACCCGCTTCCTGCAGGGTGTCCGCGCCGGCTGATCCGGAGATCCACGGATGGCGGGGTCAGCGCCCCGCCATCAGCGAGCGGTAAAGGTCGAGGATTTCCCCACCGCGCCCCTGCCAGGAAAAGCGGGCGCGTACCCTGGCCGAGACCTGGGCGGGCACGCCGCCCCCCGCCAGCCCGGCCAGCCGCGCCGCCAGCGCGGCGACGTCGCCCAGGGGATAGCCGCCGTTCCAGCCCACCTCGTCGGCGATGGCCATGCAGCCGGCAATGTCGCTGTGGACCATGGGAACGCCGGCCAGCAGGGCTTCCAACAGCACGGTCGGCAGCCCTTCCCGCTCAGAGGCCAGCACCATGACGTCGCAACCGGCCATCATGGCGGCGGCGGCCATATCGTCCTGCCAGCCATGAAAGCGCACCCGCCCGGCCACGTCCGGCGCCTGGGCCAGGTGGTGCAACCGCTCGGCATCGGGACCGGTGCCCACCACATGCAGCACCGCACCCGCCAGGCCGGGCTGGGCCAGCGCCCGGATCACGTCGTCCAGCCGCTTGACCGGATCAAGGCGCCCCACCGACAGGATGGCGGGCGCACCGTCCAGGCGGCGGATGCCGGCGGCGTCCTGCCTCTCGCCCAGGGCGTCGGCGTCGATGCAATTGGGCACGACCAAGGTCCGGCGGGGCCGCAAGCCGCGCTGGCGAATGTCGTCCAGCCAGCCCTGATGCAAAAGGATCATGGCGCCGCACCAGCGGGCCAGCAGGCTTTCCACCGTGCGGTCCCACACGCGCTTGGCCAGGCGCCGGGGCAATGAGCCGGCGTCGTAATAACAGTGCGGCGTGAATACCGAAGGCTTGCCCAACGCCCGCGCCAAGCCCAGCGCCAATGCGGCGGCCAGGGTACGCGAGCCATGGGCGTGCACCACCTCGGCCCGGCGAACCGCCGCCGGCAGGTCGCCCAGCCGCAGCCGAGTCACCCCATAGGGCCGGGGGCCAAGGTCGGAGGCCACCGCCAGCGCCGCGACCTCGACCGCCACGCCCTGCCCGGCCAGCGCCCGCGCCAGACCGTCCATGTGGCGGGCGACGCCGCTGGCCTGGGGGTGAAACTCGCTGTAGACCTGCAGCACGCGCATCATGGTGCGGCCTTCGCTTCGGGCTTTTTCAACGGCAGGCCCAGAACGCCGCCCAGCACGATCCAGAAAGGCGCGGTGGCCGACAGGCTGAACAGGTGCTCGGAAATGATCATGCTGGTGGCAAGGCCCACCGTCAGGGCGAACGTCGCCAGGGCGATGTCGTGACCGCCCGACATCCCGCGCGCCCGTTTCAGTGCCGCCATGGCACAGACGATGTAGAAGGCCAGGAAGGCGATGCCGCCGGGCAGGCCAAGCTGATAGATGACCGAGAACAGCGCGCCCTCGCCGCCGCCGGCGATCTCCTGGCCGGCCGACGACGTGTCGGTGCCGGCCATGCCGATGCCCTTGCCCATCAGCAGGACTTCGTCCAGATTCTCGAGGTTGCGTGCCAGCGCGTCCACGTGGCCGATGGTCGAACCGTCGGCATAGCTGACCGAATACGACACCACATAGGCCAACGTCTCGTAGGCGGAGCCGGCGATCAGCGCCATGATGGCGAGATTGCGCACCATGGCGCCGTTTTCCCGGTTGCCGCCCAGCATGTAGATGGGCAGGGCCAGCGCCACCATCAGGAACGCCCCGCGCGTGCCGCTTTGCCACACGCCCAGCAGACACAGCGCCAGCACCAGGCCGGCCACGGGCAGGTATTTGCGCCCGAGCGCCGCGTAGCCCAGCACCGCCCCCACCGCCAGCAGGCTGCCTTGGGCCAGCGGCGCCGCCACCAATCCGGCGGCGCGGCGCTGATATTCGTAGCCGAAAAAGTTGAAGGGCAGCAGCCAGCGGCTGTCGAAGCCGGTGGTGATGCCCTTTACGTCATGCAGGTAGTAGCCGTACTCAAGGGTGTCGGTCCAGAACTCGGTATGGCGGATGTCCCACACGCCGAACACCGCCGACACGCATGACAGCCCCGCCACCAGCACCGCATAGCGGGTCAGCGCCTTTTCGTCGTTCAGCCCCCCCATGCCGATCATCACCAGAACCGCCGGCAGCGCCAGCCGGACGATCGAGGCGTTCACCAGCGCCGAATCCATGCGGGCCTCGGAAAACACCGCATAGACGACGATGAACAGGGCATAGGCGGCCATGGCAAGGCCGGCCATCGGGTTGCGGCGAACGTGCGCCAGCCCCCACAGGCCAAGCGCCGCCGCCAGCCCGTCGCGCACCACGCGGAAAGCGGTGACGATTTCCAGGTCGGCCCCGCCCTGGGCATAGACCCACGCGGCGAACAGATCGAATGCCGTCACCATGATTGTGTAGGCGAACACGAGCGCCGTCATGCCGCCCTCCCGTCACGTAAAAGCCGTTCCAAGCCGCCTTCCGAAGATGCGAAGGTTTCCCCCAGCCATTGCCGCTGCAGGGCGGCGGCGCGCCCACGGAAGTCGCCGTCCTCGGCCAGCCGCCGCAACAGCGCCGCCGCGTCCCCGGGCGTTCCGACCCTGAGCGGCGGCACCGCCACCGCGCGGGCGGCCGCGTTGCCGGGCAACCCCAACTCCACGCCAGCCACCCAATGCCCGGCCAGGGCGGCATCCACCATGGCGGTCGAACAATACCCCAAGACCAGGCGCGGGCGAACAGCCGGCTCGCGCAAAAGCGCATGCGGCGGCGTGCGCACCACCAAACCGGCCAGGCCGGCATAGGGATCGCGCCCCACCTCTTGCGGATGCAGCAGCACCTCGCATTCCGGCACCGCCGCCTGCAGGGCGACGGCGAAGTCGCGGAACATTCCGGCCAAGCCGTCGCCAAGGATGGCGGCGTGGGTCTGGGAAATCAGCGCCACCCCCTGGGGGGCCGCCTGGGGGACGCGAAAAGGCGGCCGTGCGCGCCCCAGCGCATCCTGCACCAGCCGGTCGCTGTCCAGTCCGGCACCGGCGAAGGCGCGGGCGGAACTGGCACCCCACATCACATAGCGGTCGGCGCGGACGGGAAAAAACTCGTCGGTGGGGATGCCGTGCTGCAGGCAGACCGATGGCCAGCCCGCATCCTGGGCGGCGCCGCTCATCATGTCGAAATCGTTGTGCAGCACCAGCCAGCCCCGCGCCCGGCCCAGGCTGCGCGCCAATGCGGACGACCACAGGCGCCGCCGCGCCACCGTGGCGGCCACCATGCCGCCCGCCACCCCGGCAACGGCCGAAACAATCTCGGCGGCGGCGGGACGAACGGGTCGGCACACGGTCACGCCCTTGGGGAAAAGGCTATCGTCCAGGCGCGGATGGGCCAAGACCACCGGCCGCAAGCCCGCCCGGCGAACCGCATCCAGCGCCAGGGCCAAGGTCCCCCAGCCGCTGCCGCCGGCCAAGGTCGCCACCATCACCGCCAGACCGTCTTCGTTGGGCACCGGCACGCCCGCCCGCGCCGACAGCAGCGCGGCATCACGCAGCAGCGCCACCGCGGCGCGGCCGCCGGCCCAGGGCCGTTTGCCCAGGAAATAAAGCTCGTGCCGCACCGCCGCCGCCTCGCTGCCGAATTGCCGCTGCAGGTCGGCGACAAAGGACGAAAAGCCGCCTACCACCGGTCACCGCCCAACTGGCGCAGCCACACCAGGAAGCACACCGGCCACCACAGCCGCGAATCGCCCGGCGCCTGTTTCAGGGCGGCATCCAGCCGGCCAAGGTCCAGATAGGGGCGCGCCGCCGGAGTGTCGTGCAACAGCGAGCCCAGCTCCATGCGGCCGACCATGAATTGCTCGGCATGGCCTAGCCCGCGCACCTTGCCGCCTTCGGTCACGGCCGCCGGCAGGTGTCCGCGCAGGGCGCGGCGCACCGGCTGCTTGCCGCCGGCGGCGCCCACCTTGGCGGCCATGGGCAGGCGCATGGACAATTCGGCGATGCGATGATCCAGGAACGGGGCGCGGGCCTCGACCGACGAGGCCATGGCGTTGCGGTCGCTATGGCGCAGGATCTGGGGCAGCAGCAGGCGCAGCACGTCGACCCGGCCCAGCGGGTCCAGCGAGTGCCGCTGCAGATCGGCCATGTCGCGGAAACGGTCGGCCGAGGCATGCCAATACTCGGACGTCAGCACCGAGACGTGCCGCCGCCGCCGCATCATCCGGTGCATCAGCGGCACCGGCAGCTCCCACGCCAACCGCGCCACCGCCGCCCCGCGCACCAGATGGGGCGAGGCCGCCAGCGCGCGCACCGCCTGGGCGTCCCCCCGGCGCAGGGCGTCCCGCAGCGCCACCGGCACATAGCGGCGGGTGTAGCCGGCGAACAATTCGTCGTCGCCGTCGCCGGTCAGCGCCACGATGGCGCCACCCTGGCGAATGGCGCCGTACAGACGGCGCCCCGCCAAGGTGCTGGGGGTGCTGACCGGCAATTCCATCACCGACACCAGATCCTCGATCTCGGCCAGGGTGGGCACGTGGGGGGCGCGCACCTCGACGAAGGGCAGATCGGCGGCGACGTGGTCGCGGGTGGCGCGGGCGGCCTGGATTTCGTCGTACTGCCCGGCCTCGGGGTGATAGCCATAGGAAAAGAAACCAACGAACCGATCGGCGACTTCCTCGCGGCGGCGCCCGATGGCCCAGGCCACGCCGCCCGAATCCAGGCCGCCGGACAGGTGGGCCGCCACCGGCACATGGGACCGCAGCCGCAGGCGGGTGGCGTCGCACAACAGCTCGGGCAGGATCGCGGCGGCATCCTCGGTGGTCAGCGACGGCTCGACCGCCGGCCAGGAATGATAGGGCTGCGAACGGGCGGTGCCGTCGGGTTCCACCATCCACACGGTTCCCGGCTCGACCGCGACCACCCCGCGCACCATGGTGGTGCCGCGATGGTCGCCAAGACCCAGCAGCAGGAAGTCGAAGGCGACGTCGGCGTCGACCTCGGGCCGGATGCCGGCGGCGGCGACCACGGCGCGCACCTCGCTGGCCACCGCCAGCGAGGTGGCCGAACGCAGCATGTAAAGCGGCTTCACCCCCAGGCGATCGCGGCACAACACCAGACGGTCGCTGGCGGCATCGTGAAGCGCCAACGCCCACATGCCGTTGAAGCGGCGAAAGGCGTCGGTGCCCCACTGCCGCCACGCCTTCAGGATGACTTCGGTGTCGGTGTCGGTGCGGAAGCGGTGGCCCAGGCGCGCCAGTTCCTCCCGCAGTTCGGGGTAATTATAGATGGCGCCGTTGAACACCAGGCTGTCGCCGCTGTCCGGGCACAGCATGGGCTGGTCGCCGTTGGGGCCGGGGTCGAAGATGGCCAGGCGCCGATGACCAAGCATCAGGCGGCCATTCCAGCGGGCCAGCACGCCTTCGCCGTCGGGACCGCGGTGCCGCATCCGCGCCAGCGCCACGTCCGCACGCACGGGATCGACCGGACCGGACCAGCTCGCCAATGCAAGCAGGCCGCACATGAAGCCGCATCCTCCCCGCCAGACCGCACCGAAGCCACCGATGCCCAGGGGCGGCGACCATCGCGGACATTATAAGACTTTCCCCACGCTCGCCAGAAGAGAAAGTCCCCGCCGCCTCGCGCTTGAGGCACCGGAAAGATATTCACCACGGCTGCCGCAAGGACTATAAGGTATTGCCCTATTTATTGCCTTCGCCCTGGCGGGAGAGTGGTTGCGTTGCGCATTCTGATCGTCATTGGCACCAGGCCCGAAGCCATCAAGCTTGCGCCACTCGTGCATGTGCTGCGGCAGCGGCCCGACATCGCCGTGCAGGTGTGCCTGACCAGCCAGCACCGGGAGCTGCTGGCGCAGGGGCTTGCCGATTTCGGCGTCGACGCCGATTACGACCTCGACATCATGACGTCCAACCAGAACGTCAACGACGTGGCCGCCCGCGTTCTGGCCGGCCTGCCGCCGATTTTGGAACGGGCCGACCCCGACTGGGTGGTGGTTCAGGGCGACACCACCACCGCCATGGCCACCTCGCTGGCGGCCTTTCACCACAACCGGCGCGTCGCCCATGTGGAGGCGGGCCTGCGCACCGGCGACCTGTCGCGCCCCTGGCCCGAGGAAATGAACCGCCGGCTGATCACCCAACTGGCCCAGTTGCATTTCGCCCCCACCGAGCGGGCGCGGGCCAACCTGCTGGCCGAAGGCGTCAACGCCAGCCACATCGCCCTGTGCGGCAACACCGTGATCGACGCGCTGTTGTTGGCCTGTGCGCGCCTGGACGACAATCCCGCCGCCGCCGGCGCCGCCGGCGAGCTGATCGCCACCCTGGCGCCCGACCGGCCGGTGGTGCTGACCACCATGCACCGGCGAGAGAACCTGTCCGACGAAAAGCTGGCCGACGTGGGCGGCGCCCTGATCCGCATCGCCGCCGATTTGGGCTGCCAGGTGGTGTACCCGTTCCACCTGAACCCCCGCATCCAGTCCATGGCCATGCGGCTGGCGGCGGCGCACCCGGACATCAAGGTGATCCCGCCGCTGCCGTACTTCCCGTTCGTCGCCCTGTTGCGCCGCGCATCGGTGATCCTGACCGATTCGGGGGGCATCCAAGAGGAAGCCTCGGCCTTGGGCAAGCCGGTGCTGGTCATGCGTGAACGCACCGAGCGGCAAGAGGTGATCGAGGCCGGTGGCGGCAAGCTGGTGGGAACCAGCGCCGACACCATCGTTCCCGCCCTGGCCGCGGTGCTGAAGGAAGGCCGGGCGGCCGCGGCCCCCAGCGACCTGTTCGGCGACGGGCGGGCCTCGCAACACATTTGCGAGCACTTGCTGGCGCAGGCAGGCCGGTGATGGCGGATAGGCACACCTTGTCCGCCAACGACTGGCTGTTCCGCGCCCTGCTGGCGGTGATCGTGCTGGCGCCGCTGCCCCTGGCCGCCAACCGTCCGTGGGCGTGGAGCCTGCTGTGCCTGCTGGTCGGCGCGCTGTGCCTGGGCTGGGGCTGGCTGGCCTTGTCGGGGCGGGCGCGCCCGGGCATGGATTTCAAGCGGCTGCTGCCGGTGGCCATCCCGGTCGTCGCCGCGCTGGCCTGGGCCTTCATCCAAAGCCTGCCGTTCGTCCCCGGCCCGCTGGCCCATCCCATCTGGGCCGAGGCCGCCGCCGCCCTGCCGCCGCCTGCGCCCTTGCCCACCATTTCGCCCGATCCCGAGCTGACGCGGGTGGCGATCATGCGCACGCTGGCCTATGGCGCCGTCTTCCTGTTGGCCGCCCAATTGGGGCGCAACCGCGAGCGCGCCCGCCTGGGACTGCGGGTGCTGGCCTGGACGGTGCTGGCCTATTGCGCCTATGGCCTTGCCATGAACGTGCTGGAGATCGAGCGCGTGCTGTGGCTGAAAAAGTGGGCCTATGTGGGCGACGCCACCGGCACCTTCGTCAGCCGCAACGCCTTTGGGTCGCTGGCCGGCGTGGGC
>DATGXU010000386.1:0-20995 GCA_035298685.1 Magnetospirillum sp.
AGCCACGCCTTCGACATGCCGAAGAAGGTCCGCTCGCTGGCGCTGAAGGTCGCCCTGTCCGCCAAGGCCGCCGACGGCAAGCTGGTCGTTCTCGACCAGGCCAAGCTGTCCGCCCCCAAGACCAAGGAACTGGCCGCGCGCTTCAAGGCGCTGGGCTGGGGCTCGGTCCTGGTCATCGACGGCCCGGCGCTGGACGACAACTTCGCCCTGGCCTCGCGCAACATGCCCTTCGTGGACGTGCTGCCGTCGGTCGGTGCCAATGTCTATGACATCCTGCGTCGCGACACCCTGGTTCTGACCAAGGACGCGGTCGCTGCCCTGGAGGCTCGCCTGAAATGAGCAAGACCATCTCGAAGGAGCGGATGTACGACATCATCCGCGCTCCCGTGATCACCGAGAAGGCCACCATGGGCTCCGAGCACAACCAGGTCACCTTCAAGGTGCCGCTGGATGCCTCGAAGCCGGAAATCAAGGCGGCCGTCGAAGGTGTGTTCGGGGTGAAGGTCACCGCCGTGAACACCCTGGTCTCCAAGGGCAAGGTGAAGCGGTTCCGCGGCCGCGTCGGTCAGCGTTCGGACGTCAAGAAGGCGATCATCACGCTGGCTGAAGGCAACACCATCGACGTGACGACGGGAGTCTGACGCCATGGCACTGAAGTCTTACAAGCCGACGACCCCGGGTCAGCGCCAGCTCGTCACCGTTGACCGGTCCGAGCTGTGGAAGGGCAAGCCCGAGGCGAGCCTGACCGAGGGCCTGCGCAAGAAGGGCGGCCGCAACAACCTGGGCCGCATCACCGTCCGCTTCCGTGGCGGCGGGCACAAGCGCCGTTATCGCCTGATCGATTTCAAGCGCAACAAGTTCGATGTGTCGGCGACCGTTCTGCGTCTGGAATATGACCCGAACCGCACCGCCTTCATCGCCCTGATCGAATACGCCGACGGCGAAAAGAGCTACATCCTGGCTCCGCAGCGCCTGTCGGTCGGTGACGTCGTCGTCGCCGGCGAAAAGGTCGACATCAAGCCGGGCAACGCCCTGCCGCTGAAGAACATCCCCGTCGGCACCGTGGTGCACAATGTGGAGCTGAAGCAGGGCAAGGGCGGTCAGATCGCTCGCTCGGCCGGCACCTACGTGCAGCTGGTCGGCAAGGACCAGGGCTATGCCCAGCTCCGCCTGTCCTCGGGCGAGCTGCGTATCGTCCGTGGCGAATGCCTGGCCACCATCGGCGCCGTGTCGAACCCCGACCAGCAGAACATCTCGCTGGGCAAGGCCGGTCGCACCCGTTGGCTGGGCTTCCGCCCGCATGTCCGCGGTGTCGCCATGAACCCGATCGACCACCCGCATGGTGGTGGTGAGGGTCGTACCTCGGGCGGCCGTCATCCGGTCACCCCGTGGGGCAAGCCGACCAAGGGCAAGAAGACTCGTTCCAACAAGAAGACGGATGGCCTGATCATGCGCCGCCGTCAGCTGAACAAGTAAGGAGGGACGGGGAATGGCTCGTTCCGTTTGGAAAGGTCCGTTTGTCGACGGCTACCTGCTGAAGAAGGCGGATAAGTCGCGTGCCAGCGGTCGTAACGAGGTCATCAAGATCTGGTCGCGTCGCTCCACCATTCTGCCGAACTTCGTGGGTCTGACCTTCGGCGTTTACAACGGCCAGAAGTACATCCCGGTTCTCGTCACCGAGAACATGGTTGGCCACAAGTTCGGTGAATTCTCGCCGACCCGGACCTACTACGGTCACGGCGTCGACAAGAAAGCGAAGAGGAAGTAAGCCATGGGCAAGAAGCCTGCTGAGCGCGTCCTCGCGGACACCGAGGCCAAGGCCTTTTCGGCCTCTATCCGCACCAGCCCGCAAAAGCTGAACCTGGTGGCGGCGTCTATCCGTGGTCTCAAGGCCGAGACCGCCCTTCATTCCCTCACCTTCTCCAAGCGCCGTGTCGCCGAGGTGGTGAAGAAGGTGCTGCAGTCGGCCATTGCGAATGCGGAAAACAACCATCAGCTCGACGTGGACCGGCTCTATGTGGCCGAAGCCTACGTCGGCAAGGCCATGGTGATGAAGCGGTGGCGCGCCCGCGCCCGCGGTCGTGTCGGCCGCATCGAAAAGCCGTTTTCGAACCTGACCGTGATCGTGCGCGAGCGCGAAGAAGCGACCGGGGAGTAACCAGATGGGTCAGAAAGTCAATCCGATCGGCCTTCGCCTCGGCATCAACCGCACCTGGGACTCCCGTTGGTTCGCCGACGAAGCCTATGCCAAGATGCTGCACGAGGACCTGAAGCTGCGTGATCATCTGCGCAAGAAGCTGGCTCAGGCCGGTGTGTCGCGTGTGGTCATCGAGCGTCCGGCCAAGAAGGCCCGCATCACCATTCACACCGCCCGTCCGGGCGTGGTGATCGGTAAGAAGGGCGCCGACATCGAGGTGCTGCGCAAGGACCTCTCGAAGATGACCGGTGGCGAAGTCCACCTGAACATCGTCGAGATCCGCAAGCCGGAACTGGATGCCCAGCTGGTGGCCGAGTCCATCGCCCAGCAGCTCGAGCGTCGCGTTTCGTTCCGCCGCGCCATGAAGCGTGCCGTTCAGTCGGCCATGCGTCTGGGCGCCCAGGGCATCCGCATCAACTGCTCGGGTCGTCTGGGCGGCGCGGAAATCGCCCGCATGGAATGGTACCGCGAGGGCCGCGTTCCGCTGCACACCCTGCGCGCCGACATCGATTACGGTGTGGGTACCGCCAAGACCACCTACGGCACCTGCGGTATCAAGGTGTGGGTGTTCAAGGGCGAGATCCTGGCCCACGATCCGATGGCCCAGGACAAGCGTGCCGCTGGCGAGTCCGCGCCGGCCGAGCGCCGCTGATTGAGAGGGTAGAGAGATGCTTTCGCCCAAGCGTACTAAATTCCGCAAGTTCCATAAGGGCCGCATCCATGGCGATGCCAAGGGCGGTACCCTTCTGAACTTCGGCGCCTTCGGTCTGAAGGCGCTGGAACCGGAGCGCATCACCGCTCGCCAGATCGAAGCCGCTCGCCGCGCGCTCACCCGTCACCTGAAGCGTCAGGGCCGTGTGTGGATCCGCGTGTTCCCCGACGTGGCCGTTTCGAGCAAGCCCGCCGAAGTCCGCATGGGCTCGGGTAAGGGTACGCCCGAGTTCTGGGTGGCTAAGGTCAAGCCCGGCCGCGTGCTGTTCGAGGTGGACGGCGTGCCGGAGGATCTGGCCCGTCGTGGTTTTGAGCTGGCCGCTGCCAAGCTGCCGATCAAGACCAAGTTCATCGTCCGCCTCGGGGAGTAATGGACATGGCTAAGGCTACCGAACTCCGCGCCAAGTCCGACGATCAGCTCAAGGACGCCCTCCTTGAGCTGAAGAAGGAGCAGTTCAATCTGCGCTTCCAGAAGGCGTCGGGCCAGCTGGAGAACACCGCGCGGGTGACTGCGGTGCGCCGCGAGATCGCGGTGATCAAGACCATCCTCGGCGAGCGCGCCCGCGCTGCCAGCGCGGCTTAATAGGAAGGACCTTAAGAAATGCCCAAGCGCATTCTTCAAGGCGTGGTCGTCAGCGACAAGATGGACAAGACCGTGGTCGTGTCCGTCGAGCGCCGCGTGATGCACCCGATCTACAAGAAGTTCATCCGTCGTTCGAAGAAGTATCACGCGCACGACGAGAACAACACCTTCAAGGCTGGCGACACTGTCCGCATCCGCGAGTGCCGTCCGCTTTCGAAGACCAAGACCTGGGAAGTGATCGTCGAGACGGCCTAAAGGTCGCCTTGCCGATATCGACTTAGAAAAGGAAACTCGACATGATCCAGATGCAATCTAACCTGGATGTCGCCGATAATTCGGGTGCCCGCCGGGTTCAGTGCATCAAGGTTCTGGGCGGTTCGCACCGTACCATCGCGAACGTGGGCGACATCATCGTCGTCTCGATCAAGGAAGCGATTCCGCGCGGCAAGGTGAAGAAGGGTGACGTGCATCGCGCCGTCATCGTTCGCACCGCCAAGGAAATCCGCCGTCCGGATGGTACCGCGATCCGCTTCGACACCAATGCTGCCGTGCTCATCAACAAGCAGGGCGAGCCCATCGGCACCCGTATCTTCGGGCCGGTCACCCGTGAGCTTCGCGCCAAGAAGTTCATGAAGATCATCTCGCTGGCTCCGGAGGTGCTCTAATGGCCGGTCTCAATGTGAAGAAGGGCGATCGCGTCGTCGTGATCGCCGGCAAGGACAAGGGTAAGGTCGGTGAAGTCATCGCCGCTTATCCGCGCGAAGAGCGCGTCGTTGTCCAGGGCGTCAACAAGGTGAAGAAGCACCAGCGTCCGACCGCTGCCAATGCTGGCGGCATCGTCGAGCAGGAAGCTGCCATTCACGTTTCGAACGTCGCCCACGTCGATCCCAAGGACAACAAGCCGACCCGTATCGGCGTGAAGGTCCTGGAAGACGGTCGCAAGGTCCGCGTTGCCAAGCGGTCCGGCGAAGTCATCGACCGGTAAGGGGAGCAGGACACATGACCGCGCGTTTGCGTAAGCATTACGAAGAAAAGGTCCGGCCTGCCCTGCAGAAGGAGTTCAACTACGCGAACCCCATGCAGGTGCCGAAGCTCGAAAAGATCGTCATCAACATGGGCGTCGGCGAAGCCGCCCAGGATGCCAAGAAGATCGAAGCTGCCCTGGCCGAGTTGACCCTGATCGCCGGCCAGAAGCCGGTTGCCACCAAGGCCAAGAAGTCCATCGCCCAGTTCAAGCTGCGCGAGGGCCAGGTCGTTGGCTGCAAGGTGACTCTGCGTGCCGAGCGCATGTACGAGTTCCTCGACCGACTGATCAACATTGCGCTGCCGCGCGTCCGCGACTTCCGCGGCGTGCCGGCCAAGAGCTTCGACGGCCGTGGCAATTATGCCCTCGGCATGAAGGAGCAGCTCGTGTTCCCGGAAATCGACTACGACAAGGTCGACGCCACCCGGGGCATGGACATCATTTTCGTCACGACGGCCGAGTCCGATGCGGAAGCCAAGGCGCTTCTCAAGGGCTTCGACATGCCGTTCGCTGGCTAATGGAGTTACCCAGCAATGGCTAAGATCAGCTCCGTCGAGAAGAACAAGAAGCGCGCCCAGCTGGCCCAGCGTTACGCTGCCAAGCGCGCTCGCCTGAAGGCGATCATCATGAACCGCGAGTCCTCTCCCGAGGAGCGCTTCGAGGCTGCCTTGAAGCTGGCGGAAGTGCCGCGTAACTCGGCCAAGAATCGAGTGCGTCTGCGCTGCGAACTCACCGGCCGTCCGCGCGGTAACTACCGCAAGTTCAAGCTGTGCCGTAACAAGCTCCGCGAGCTTGGCAACCTGGGCCAGATTCCCGGCCTCGTGAAGTCGAGCTGGTAAGGGAGGCATCAGACTATGTCCATGACCGATCCGCTCGGCGATATGCTCGCTCGCATCCGCAACGGACAGCGCGCGAACAAGTCCACCATCACTTCGCCGGCTTCCGGCCTGCGTGTGAACGTCCTCGAAGTGCTCAAGCGCGAGGGCTACATCCGCGGCTACTCCAAGGCTGACGTCCGCCAGGGCGTTTCCGAGCTCACCATCGAGCTGAAGTACCACGAGGGCAAGCCGGTGATCACCGAGATCTCCCGCGTGTCCAAGCCGGGCCGCCGTGTTTATTCCAAGATCGCCGACCTGCCCCGCGTGGCGAATGGTCTGGGCATCTCCATCCTGTCCACCCCGCGTGGCGTGATGAGCGATGCCGAGGCCCGCACCGCGAATGTGGGTGGCGAGGTTCTCTGCCAGGTGTTCTAAGGAGGAACTGACAGATGTCGCGAGTCGGCAAATACCCGGTGCCGGTGCCGTCTGGGGTCTCCGTCCAGATCGCCGGCGCTGAATTCATCGCCAAGGGCAAGCTGGGCGAGTCCCGGATGCCCCTGTCGGATGACGTCGAAACCACCATCGAGGGCGACAAGGTCTGGGTGAAGCCCAAGACCGAGTCCAAGAAGGCCCGGATGTTGTGGGGCACCACCCGTGCCCTCATCAACAACGTGGTGAAGGGCGTCAACGAAGGCTTCACCATCAACCTGGAGATCAACGGTGTCGGTTACCGCGCCGCGGTCGAGGGCAAGGTCCTCAAGCTGCAGCTCGGTTATTCCCACGACATCGACTATCCGATCCCGGCCGATGTGAGCATGAAGTGCGACAAGCCCACTTCTATCTCGATCACCGGCAAGGACAAGCAGCTGGTCGGTCAGGTCGCTGCGGAGATCCGTGCGTTCCGTGGCCCCGAGCCCTATAAGGGCAAGGGCGTCAAGTACGAGCACGAAACGATCCTCCGCAAGGAAGGCAAGAAGAAGTAAGGGGCACCGCCATGATGACGCCGAAAGAATTGTTCGAGCGCCGCAAGCGGCGCACCCGTGCAAGCATCGCGAAGAAGTCGGGTGGCCGTGTGCGCCTGTCTGTCTTCCGCTCCAGCAAGCACATCTATGTTCAGCTGATCGACGACGCCCAGGGCAAGACCCTGGCGTCCGCCTCCACCATGGAGGCCGATCTGAAGGGCAGCCTGAAGACCGGCGCCGACATCGCGGCTGCGACCGCCGTCGGCAAGCTGATCGCCGAGCGGGCCAAGGCGGCCGGCATCACCGAGGTGGTGTTCGACCGTGGTGGCTACATCTATCACGGCCGGGTCAAGGCCCTGGCCGACGCGGCCCGCGAAGGCGGCCTGTCTTTCTAAGGGAACGAGAATATGGCACGTACTCCCAATCCCGATCGTGGTGGAGACAGCACCGAGCAGCGCCGTGGCCGTGGCCGCGGTGGCGACGGTGAAGGCCGTTCTCCGCGCGGTCGTGGCAACGAGGCTCAGCGCGCCGAGCGCGAGGAGTCCGAGTTCATCGACAAGCTGGTCCACATCAACCGCGTCGCCAAGGTGGTGAAGGGTGGCCGTCGCTTCGCCTTCGCCGCTCTGGTGGTGGTTGGTGACGGCAAGGGCCGCGTCGGTTATGGCTCCGGTAAGGCCCGCGAGGTCCCCGAGGCCATCCGCAAGGCCACCGAGCAGGCCAAGCGCAACCTGATCAAGGTGCCGCTCCGCGAGGGCCGCACCCTGCATCACGACGTCAACGGCCACTTCGGTGCCGGTCGCGTCGTTCTGCGCGCCGCCCCGCCCGGTACCGGTATCATCGCCGGCGGCCCGATGCGCGCCGTCTTCGAAACCGTGGGCGTGGCTGACGTGGTGGCCAAGTGCTTGGGCACCTCCAATCCGCACAACATGATCAAGGCGACCTTCGCCGCTCTGGAGAGCCTCAACTCTCCCCGCTCGATCGCGGCCAAGCGCGGCAAGAAGGTTGGCGACATCATCGGTCGTCGTGACGGTGCCGCTGCCGCGGCCGCCGTCGCGTAACGGAGGACCATGACGATGGCTGACAAGAAGACCGTCACGGTCACCCAGGTTGCGAGCCCCATCGGCCGCACCCAGGACCAGCGCGCCACCCTGGTTGGTCTTGGCCTGAACAAGATCCGTCGCACCAGCACCCTGGAGGATACTCCGGCCGTGCGCGGCATGATCAACAAGGTCAAGCACCTGGTCCAGGTCGAGGAGTAATACTCCGACCGGCCCCCGCCTTGATCGGCGGGGGCCGGCAACGAGGAAGAAGACAATGACGAAGCTCAACGATCTTCGTGACAACGACGGCGCCCGCTACAAGGCGAAGCGTGTCGGTCGTGGTATCGGTTCCGGCAAGGGCAAGACCTCGGGCCGTGGCGTCAAGGGCCAGGGCTCGCGCACTGGTGTGGCGCTGCACGGTTTCGAAGGCGGTCAGATGCCCATCTACCGCCGTCTGCCCAAGCGCGGCTTCAACAAGCCGTTCGCCCTGGAATTCGCCGAGGTCAACCTGGGCCGACTGCAGGCCGCCATCGAGGCGGGCAAGGTCGACGCCGGCAAGACCATCGACGAGGCTGCCCTCAAGGCCGCCGGCCTGGTTGGCAACGTGCGCGATGGGGTTCGCCTCCTTGCGCGCGGCGAGCTGAAGACCAAGGTGACCATCGAGGTCGCCGGTGCGTCCAAGGCTGCCGTCGAAGCCGTCGAAAAGCTGGGCGGTTCGGTGAAGGTGGCGGAAGCCGCCGTCGCCGCCGAGGGCTGATCCGGTTCTATCAGTTGCGTGCGTGGCGCCCGCCCTCCGTGGCCCGTCCTTTGGGGCAGGCCACGGGGCCTTGTGGAAAAGACGATCCCTGTGGGGATTGTCGGCAACCGCAAGGTCTTGGGTTGGCTCCACGCCGTAATTGCTTTAAAAGCTGGTTTTCCCGTTCCGGTGACGGTGCATTCCCTTGCACCGGAATCGGAATACCAGCGTAGCACTTTACTTTCTTGGAGAAGGGCATGGCCTCTGCCGCCGAGCAGCTTGCCGCGAACCTGAATTTTGGCGTCCTGGCGAAGGCGACCGACCTCAAGAAGCGGATTTGGTTCACCGTTGCCGCCCTGGTGGTCTATCGCCTGGGCACCTGGGTGCCGATTCCGGGCGTCGATCCCCACGTGATGGCCGATCTGTTCCGCCAGTCCGGCGGCGGTCTGCTGGGCATGTTCGACATGCTGGCCGGCGGCGCGTTGCAGCGCATGACCATCTTCGCGCTGAACATCATGCCCTACATCTCGGCGTCCATCATCCTGCAGTTGATGACGACCGTGGTGCCCGCGCTGGAAGCCATCAAGAAGGAAGGTGAGCAGGGCCGTAAGAAGATCAATCAGTACACCCGTTATCTGACGGTGCTGATCGCCATCTTCCAGTCCTACGGCATCGCCAGCGGCCTGCTGGGCATGACCGGCAGCGCCGGTTCGGCGGTGATGATGGAGAACGCCTGGCTGTTCAAGTTCACCACCGTGGTGACCCTGACCGGCGGCACCCTGTTCCTGATGTGGCTGGGCGAGCAGATTACCGCCCGCGGCATCGGCCAGGGCACCTCGCTGATCATCTTCGCCGGCATCGTCGCCCAACTGCCCCATGCGCTGGCGGCCACCCTGGAACTGGGACGCACCGGTGCGCTGTCGGCTCTGGTCATCATTCTGCTGCTGGTGTTGTCGGTCGCTGCTATTGCCGTGATCGTCTACATGGAGCGCGCCCAGCGCCGACTGATCGTCCAGTATCCGAAGCGTCAGGTGGGCAACAAGATGTACGGCGGCGAGTCCTCGCACCTGCCGCTGAAGATCAACACCTCGGGCGTCATCCCGCCGATCTTCGCCAGCTCGCTGCTGCTGATGCCGGTGACCGTGGCCCAGTTCGCCGCCCAGGGCGGTCCGGAATGGCTGACCACGTTCACGGCGCTGATGGGACGCGGCCACCCGCTGTACCTGGCGCTGTACGCCGGCCTGATCATCTTCTTCGCGTTCTTCTATACGGCCGTGGTGTTCAATCCCGCCGACACCGCCGAGAACCTGAAGAAGTATGGCGGCTTCATCCCCGGCATCCGTCCCGGCAAGAATACCTCGGACTACCTGGATTACGTGCTGAGCCGGCTGACCGTCGTGGGTGCCGCCTACCTGGTGGTTCTATCCATCCTGCCGGAAGTGCTGATTGCCAAGTGGTCTGTGCCCTTCTACTTTGGCGGCACCAGCCTGCTGATCGTGGTGACGGTGACCATGGACACCGTGGCCCAGATCCAGTCGCACCTGCTGGCGCATCAATACGAGGGACTCATCAAGAAGTCCCGTCTCAGGGGCCGTCGCGGCTAGCCCGTTCCGGCCAACAGGGGAGAAGCGAGAATGAATCTGGTCTTGTTGGGGCCGCCCGGCGGCGGCAAGGGTACCCAGGCGAAGCGTCTGATGGACAAGTACGGCCTGGTTCAGCTGTCCACCGGCGACATGCTGCGCGCGGCCGTGGCCTCGGGCTCGGAAGTGGGCAAGAAGGCCAAGGCGGTGATGGATGCCGGCCAGCTGGTGTCCGACGACATCGTGATCGCCATCATCGACGAGCGCCTGGATGCCCCGGATACCAAGAACGGCGTGATCTTCGACGGCTTCCCCCGCACCGTGGCCCAGGCCGAGGCGTTGGACGCCATGATGGCCAAGAAGGGCAAGAAGCTGGATTTCGCCATCGAGATCCGCGTTCCCGACGAGCCGATCATCGAGCGCATCACCGGCCGCTTCACCTGCGCCAAGTGCGGCGCCGGCTACCATGACAAATTCCAGCGTCCCAAGGTCGACGGCACCTGCGATGCGTGCGGCGGCACCGAGTTCACCCGGCGCGCCGACGACAACGCCGAGACCGTGACCAAGCGCCTGGCGGCCTATCACGCCCAGACGGCTCCGCTCATTCCCTATTACCAGGGCAAGGGCGACTACCATCTGGTCGACGGCACCCAGGATATCGCGGACGTGACCAAATCGCTCGAGGCAATCCTCGGCGACACCTTGGTGGGCTGATGGGCGAACGACGAAGAGTCTTTGCGTTGACTCTTCGTCGATTCACCCTATAATCGCGCACCTTCGGTTTCCCCCATACCGGGCGAGGCCTGGTATGGTGTTTTTTTAATTCCGGCCTCTGGGATGAGCCTATGCCGGGTGGAGAAGCGGGGGATGGACCGTCGTCCTCCCTTTGATCGTTTGAAGGAGTAACCAGCTTTGGCCCGTATCGCTGGCGTCAATATTCCGACCAATAAGCGCGTCCTGATCGCGCTGACCTACATTCATGGCATCGGTCGTGCCAAGGCGGCTGAGATCTGCACCGCCCTCGCCATTCCGGACGAGCGTCGGGTCAATCAGCTGACCGACGATGAAGTCCTGAAGATCCGCGAGCTGATCGACCGTGACTATCAGGTCGAAGGTGACCTGCGTCGTCAGGTCGCCATGAACATCAAGCGGTTGATGGATTTGGGTTGCTATCGCGGCCTGCGTCATCGCCGTGGCTTGCCGGTTCGCGGTCAGCGTACGCATACCAATGCGCGCACCCGCAAGGGCCCGGCTAAGCCGATCGCCGGTAAGAAGAAAGCGACGAAGTAAGGATCACCTCAGATGGCTAAGCCTGCTGCTGCCGCGCGCCCTCGCCGCCGCGAGCGCAAGAACATCACCTCGGGCGTGGCGCATGTGAACGCTACGTTCAATAACACCATGATCACCATCACCGATGCCCAGGGGAACGCGATCTCGTGGTCGTCCTCGGGCATGCAGGGCTTCAAGGGTTCGCGCAAGTCGACCCCCTACGCCGCCCAGGTGGCCGCCGAAGACGCCGGCCGCAAGGCGATGGAGCATGGCATGCGTACCCTCGAGGTCGAGGTGAAGGGTCCGGGCGCCGGCCGTGAGAGCGCGCTGCGCGCCCTCCAGGCCGTCGGCTTCGCCATCACGTCGATCCGCGACGTCACCCCGATCCCGCACAACGGCTGCCGTCCGCGTAAGCGCCGTCGCGTCTGATCGGAAAGGTCCTATACGGGGCGTTACCGCCGCCTCCCCTTGGGGAGGTCGGCGGCTATGCCGTTCAAGGACCCGTGTATTGTTCCTAGCATGAGGTCACGCTCGTGATTCAGAAGAACTGGCAGGAACTGATCAAGCCCTCGAAGCTTCAGGTCGAGGCCGGGGCCGACCCGTCCCGCTCCGCCACCGTAGTTGCCGAACCGCTGGAACGCGGCTTCGGCATGACGCTTGGCAATTCCCTGCGCCGCGTGCTGCTGTCGTCGCTCCAGGGCGCCGCCGTCACCGCCATCCAGATCGAGGGCGTGCTCCACGAGTTCTCGTCGGTCCCCGGCGTGCGCGAGGACGTCACCGACATCATCCTCAACGTCAAGAACCTTGGCCTGCGGATGCATGGCGAGGGGCCCAAGCGCATGCACCTGCGCGCCACCGGCCCCGGCGAGGTCAAGGCCGGCATGATCGAGGCTGGGCACGACATTGAGATCATGGACCCCGACCTGGTGCTGTGCACCCTGGACGAGGGCGCCAAGCTCAATGTGGAGTTCACCGTCGAGACCGGCAAGGGCTATGTCCCGGCTTCGCAGAACCGCCCCGAGGATTCGCCGATCGGCCTGATCCCGATCGACGCCATCTTCTCGCCGGTGAAGAAAGTCGCCTATAAGGTCGAGAACACCCGCGTCGGTCAGGTGACCGACTACGACAAGCTGTCGATGGTGGTCGAGACCAACGGCGCCGTCACTCCCGACGACGCGGTGGCGCTGGCCGCCCGCATCCTGCAGGACCAGTTGCAGCTGTTCATCAACTTCGAAGAGCCGACCCAGGTGGTCGAGGAAGAGAAGAAGGACGAACTGCCGTTCAACAAGAACCTGCTGCGCAAGGTTGACGAGCTCGAGCTGTCGGTCCGTTCGGCCAACTGCCTCAAGAACGACAACATCATCTACATCGGCGATCTGGTCCAAAAGACCGAGGCCGAGATGCTGCGCACCCCGAACTTCGGCCGCAAGTCTCTCAACGAGATCAAGGAAGTTCTGTCGCAGATGGGTCTCCATCTGGGCATGGAAATTCCGAACTGGCCGCCGGAGAACATCGAGGAGCTGGCCAAGAAGCTGGAAGAGCCCTACTGAGCTCTGTAAGGTTTCCGGCGCGACGCAGGGCCCGCGGTCCGCGTCGCGCCGTGCTTTTCCCAAAGGGTCATGACGGCCCGACCCGGTCGTGCTTCGCCAACGAGGGCGGACGGGAATGCAATCGGTTCTCGCGCAGCGAGACCAAGCCAAAGGAGTGATCCATGCGTCACGGTATGTCCGGCCGCAAGCTGAACCGCACCAGCGCCCATCGCAAGGCGATGTTCGCCAACATGGTCAACGCGCTCATCAAGCACGAGCAGATCAAGACCACCCTGCCCAAGGCCAAGGACCTGCGTCCGATCGCCGAGAAGATCATCTCCCTCGGCAAGTCCGGCACCCTGCACGACCGTCGCCGCGCTTTCGCCATCCTGCGCGACGAAGCCGTGGTGGCCAAGCTGTTCTCGGTGATCGCCGAGCGTTACAAGGGCCGTAACGGCGGCTACACCCGCGTGCTCAAGGCCGGTTTCCGCTATGGCGACTGCGCCCCGATGGCCTTCATCGAGCTGGTTGATCGCGATCCGGCCGCCAAGGGCCTGGATTCCGGTCCGACCGCCGAGAAGAGCGAGGAAGGCGAGGAGTAATCCTCTCCGTCGCAAGCTTTCAGGAAAGGCGCTTCCGCAAGGAGGCGCCTTTTTTGTTGGTTCGGCGCGGATTGGTGTGTGTGGGGGGGGGGCGTGGAAATGCCCTGTTACCGTACTGGCAGCCGTCATGCGCGCGCTTGACCCGGCGATCCACGTGTTTCCGTATAAAAGTCATCGGAAACAATGGTTTGTGCGTCTGAGCGTGGATGCCCGCGTCGAGCGCGGGCATGACGGCGTCCGGGACGGCAATGGGGCGTTTCCCGCCTCCCCGCGAATCCGTGATGAACCTTTTGTTTGGGGCTGGCACCCGCAGGGCGCTGAATACGCCAAAGGCGCCCGTTGGGCGCCTTTGAGGAAAAATGGAGGTGGTTCAGGCGGTGATGTCGAGAACCTGACCGCGACCGCTGGTGGGTGGAGGCGACGACGCCTGAGCCGGGGGCTGGGTGGCGGCGGCGACGACTTGCAGCACCGCCGCGTCCTGTTGCAGCGACTGCTTCATCATTTGGGTGGACAGGTTTTGGCCGAACTCCGCCCGCTTCATGGTCATGGCCATTTCGGCCGCCGCGACGATTTCCATGATCGTCTCCCTTCGACAGATCACGGTTAATATAACATGAACGCTGCCGCCGAGTCACGTTAAGGTGGCGACCCGAACAACTCGCGAGTGAGTTGGGCGATCAGCTGCTGAAAGCGGCGGTCGCCGGCGCCGTCGACCTTGGCAACCCAGCCTTGGACCGAGGCCAGCAGGGTGGTGCCGTCACAGAAGGCCGCCTGCACGGTGATGCGCTCGGCGGGCTCGGCGGCGGTGGCGACGCGGCCCTGGCACAGGGCGTGGGCGTCGGTGTCGGGAGGTGCGTTGAAGGCCAGCACGGCCCGATAGCGTGGTTGCGGCGCCTGTTCCGGATCGGCGGTGAACGCCGTCGGCCGCCCGAACACCCGGTTGGTCATGGCGGCGGCAATGGCGGCGCGGAATTCGGGGGCGGGGGTGCCAAAGGGCGCGCCGTACACCTCGACCAGCATGGGGCCATGGCTGGTGGCGTAGATCATCGAGCCCCAGGCGGCGGGGCTGCGCCAGGTGCCCGCGACGGTGGCGGGGCCGTCGCCGCACCCTGACCCCAAAGCGGCCATGGCGGCGGCCGCCAGCGATATCAAACGTTTGAGCATGCGCTTCTCCCATCGCCCCGATCATGTTCGGACGGCGCGGGGAAGATCGCAAGCCTTCAGCCGCTTTTCTGCGCCTGTTCCGCCAGCGCACCGCCCTTCTTGCGGGCCTCGCCGGCGATCTTGCCCAGGCACAGGTCGCGTTCGCCCTCGGCGGCGTAGTCCAGGGCATAGAAGCCACCCCTTTCCATGTCGGGGAACAGATGCACCGACAATTGGCAGCCATTGGTGCGGTAGATCCAGATCTTGCCGGGCGGCTGCGGCGTCTCCTCGGCGGGGCGGCCAAGCAGGCTCAGGGTTTCGTCCTCGGACAAGCCCAGTAGCTTGGGCGAGCCCGATGGCGGCGCCGTGTCACGGTCGGGGGTGGGGCGGGGCGACGGGCGCAAGGCCTGCAATTCGGCGGTGGACTTGCCGTTAGGGCGAGGCGGCGGCGGCACCGCGACCACCGGGCCGGGTTTGGCGGCGGAGGCGGCGGGCCGGGCGGGCGCGGGCGTGCCGTCGGTCCGCAGGTTGGCGCAAGCCGACAGCGCCAGCAGGGCGGTCAGGGGGGCGGCGGCAGAGATCAGGCGGCGCAGGGTCATGGGCAAGGGGGTGTCTCGGATTGCCGTGGTCAGCGAAGCATGCCGGGTGGCCGAAGGGTGGGCAACCCTCCGAACGGCCAGCTGTGACATTGTCGTGTCAAATGGTGGCAAAAAAATGTCATGTCGTGGCAAATGGCGGTACACGACATTGAGGTAATTGCGTCACAAAAACAAGTGCAGTCAAATGAGGCGGTGACTTATTCTTAATGGGAGCTGAAAGCGCCATGTGTAAACAATCCGTCGCCACCGCACTTGTGCTATGCCTTTTGGTGGCCGGGTGCGATCACATGAGTCAGCAACAGCAACGTGCCCTGTCGGGCGGCGCCATCGGTGCTGCCGGCGGCGCGGCCATCGGGGTGCTGACCGGTGGCTCGTTGGTGACCGGCGCGCTGATCGGCGGCGCCGGCGGTGCCGCCGTGGGCGCGCTCACCTCCTCCGGCAAATCAAAATAGCCTCGCACCCCAGGGTGTCGCCATGTTCTTCGCCCGCCTTCGCCTTTCGCCCCGCCGGCTTCCCCACATGACCCTGGCCCTGCTGTGCCTGGTGCCCCAGGCGCCCGCTGTCGCCGCCGACCCGCCGCCGTGGAGCGGCGCCTGGCAGGTGCACGAACGCTATCATCGCCCCGACGACGGGGCCGCGCCGGTGATGTATCTGCCGACCCAGACCGAATCGGAAGCGGACGAAGCCGTGCCGGTGGCGCGCGGTCTGCCCTACGGCTTCAATCGGGGCACCTGCGACCGCTCGCTGCTGGATGCGGGGCTGGCGGTGCAGGTGCCGGCGTCCAGCCCGTTCGGCCAGGCCATGGCCCAGGCCGACCGCGAATGCCTGCGCGGCGCGTTGGAGAGCCTGCCCGACAACCGCTCTATCTCGTGGCAGGGGGAAAACGGCGCCCTCTTTCGGGTGAGCACCGAGCGCACATATATGAGAGGCGGGGTTCATTGCCGCGACTGGAATGCCGGTGCCGAGCTAAATGGCCGTTTTACCCAGACTTTCGGCACATTTTGCCGCAGGTCGGATGGTCAGTGGGTATCGGCGAAATAACCTGGCTTTAATGCGGCTGCCCTAAGGATGGGGGCACGGAGTTCGATCTTGGAGGTTCTTAGATGACGACCGCGGTAGTGCTGGTGGACGACGACGATCTGTTCCGCGAGTCGTTGGGCCGCAATCTGGCCGACGCCGGCTATCAGGTGCGCGACTTCGCCCGCGGCGCCCAGGCGCTGGACCATCTGCTGGCGGTGCCCGAGCAGCCCGGCCTGGTGATCCTGGACTGGCGCATGCCCGAAATGAACGGCATCGAGGTGCTCAAGCGCATTCGCGCCGCCAATCTGGACGTGCCCGCCATCTTCCTGACGGCGCTGACCGATCAGATCTACGAGGAAGCGGCGCTGGCCACCGGCGCGGTGGATTTCGTCGAGAAAAGCCGCAGCTTCTCGATCCTGCAAAAGCGTATCGGCCTGATCCTGGATGGCGCCAAGGCGCGCGGCGCCGCCAACAGCAACGAATCCGACGTGATCGTCAAGGGGCCGCTGCAATTGCGGCTGAAGACCAGCCGCGCCACCTGGGGCGACCGCCCGGTGGAACTGACGCTGACCGAGTTCAAGATCGTCGCCCTGTTGGTGGAAAAGGCCGGCGAGGACGTGCCCTACCGCGCCATCTACGACATGGTTCACGGCGCCGGCTTCCTGGCCGGAGCGGGGCCCGAGGGCTTCCGCGCCAACGTGCGCACCTTCGTCAAGCGCATCCGCCAGAAATTCCGCGACGCCGACCCCGAATTCGACATGATCGGCAATTATGCCGGCTTCGGCTATCGCTGGAAGACCGAAGCCGATGTCTGACGGCCTGGGGCGCGCCGCCCGTTCCCTGGCGGCGCGCTTGGTGCTGGTCGCCGGCGCCTTCGTGGCGGTGCCGGTGTTCCTTTACGGCGAGTTTTCCGCCGCCGAGGGCGCCAAGCGCGACGTGCTGCTGGCCCGCCTGCAGGTGGAAGGGCAACTGATTGCCCGTGGCCTGGCGCTGGGGCTGTCGCACGTCAAGGTTCCGTCGGTGGTGGACACCCGCAAGGTGCTGGACCAGATGGACCCGGCCGGCGTCAATGTGCGCCTGCTGTTCCGCCCGGCGCTGAACACGGGCCAACCCGGCCCGGTCTTCCTGATCGGCGCGGTGCCCGCTTTGGCCGCCGAGGCGGTCGAGGCGGAACGCGAACGGCTGGCCGCCGCCGGCATCATCCGCGCCGTGCCGGATTCGTGCGAGGGCGGCCGCGCGCTGGACCTGCATTATGCCGGCGCCAACGGCGCCGACGAGGTGCTGACCTCGATCGTGCCCTTCACCACCGCCGCCGGCTGCTGGGCGGTGGTGGCGTCGCAATCCACCGAGGGCGCCGCCGGCGCCTATCTGGACCGGCCCTATTGGAAAAGCCCCGAGGTCCGCATCGCCGCCGGCGTCTATGCCGTGCTGATGGTGCTGGTGCTGACGCTGTTCGGCGGGCTGTGGGTCGCCATGCGCCGCTTTGGGCACGAAGCCCGCCGGGTGGCCGAGGGCATTCCCGCCTCGCGCCCGTTCGTCAAGGCCAACCGCATCCCCGAACTGGACGGCGTCGCCCGCGAACTGGACCAGATGGTGTCGAACCTGCGCTCCACCGCCGAGGCCTTCCGCTTCGCCGCCGAGGAAAACGCCCACGCCTTCAAGACCCCCATCGCCACCATCGCCCAGGCGGTCGAGCCGCTGAAGCGCAGCATGGCCGGAGCGGAGGGCGCCGGCCGCTCGTTGCAGGTGATCGAGGCGTCGCTGGAACGCCTGGACGCGCTGGTGGCGGCCTCAAGGCGGCTGGATCAGGTCAACGCCGATCTGGTCAGTCCGCCCCGTCAGGCGGTGGACCTGTCCAAGCTGGTGGGCGCGCTGCTGGATTCCTATGACGAAACCACCGCCGACCGCGACATCGTCATCGAACGCCGGGTCGCCAGCGGCTGCGTGGTGCGCGGCAGCGTGGAAATGATGGAAACGGTGATCGAGAACATCCTGGAAAACGCCCTGTCGTTCTCGCCCGAACACGGCGCCGTCACCGTCACCGTGGCGCGCGGTTCGGGCAAGGTGGTGATGACCATCGACGACCAGGGGCCGGGGGCGCCGTCCGAGGTGCTGGAACGCATGTTCGAACGCTACGTCTCGCACCGGCCGGAAAGCGACCCCTCGGGCGCGCCCCATTTCGGCATCGGCCTGTGGATCGTGCGCCGCAACGTGGACGCCATCGGCGGCACGGTCGAGGCGCGCAACCGTACCGAAGGCGGCCTGCGGGTGACCGTGGCGCTTCCGGCGGCGTAAGCACGGCTGTTGTGCGTAACACTGGAGGCAGGTTATAACCGTCATAAATCCAGAACAATAGATCGGGCGCCAACAGCCCGGCGGGGACGTTCATGAACATGGACAACGACTTCCGGGTGCTGATCGTCGAGGCCAACGCGCATATCCGTCGGCTGATCACCACGCTGCTGGGCGCCCTGTCCGTCAAGGACGTGCAGGAGGCCCGCAACCCGGCGGCGGCGGTGGCGCTGATGGCGGACAAGCCCCCCCACCTGATCATCGCCGAATTCTCGGGCGACGCCACCGAGACGGTGCTGTTCGTCCATCGCATCCGTCGCGGCGAATTGGTGGACAGCCGGACGCCGGTGCTGGCCCTGGCCGGCAGCACCCATCACGCGGTGCTGGAACAGGCGCGCGAGGCGGGTATCGACGACGTCATCGCCAAACCCATTTCCGCCATCGAGGTGATCGAGCGCGCCGCCCAGCTGCTGCGCCGGGCGCCGGGCCGTCAGGCGCCGCTGCAACTGGCGGGGTGACGGCGGTGGCGGGTGACGACGACCTGGATGTCGATCCCGACGCCCTGGCCCGCGCCGAGGCCGCCCTGGCGGCGCTTTCCGGTGATTATCTGACCTGGGCGAGGGCCGACGTGTCGGCGCTGGAAGCGTCGCTGTCCAGCCTGCGCCAGACCGATCCCGCCCGCCGGCCCGAAGTGCTGGCCCGGTCCTTCGCCATCGCGCACGACATCAAGGGGCAGGCGGCCACCTTCGGCTATCCCCTGCTGACCCGGTTGGGCAACGCGGTCTGCCGTCTGATCGACGGCGGTTCCGCCGCCGATGCCGCCCAGATCGGCCGTCTCGAGCTTTTGACAGCCGCCATGTCCGAAGTGGTGGCGGGCGGTCTGGCGGGCGACGGTGGCGAGCGTGGGCGTGCCCTTGCCGCCCTGCTTGACGAGGGCGGGAATGGCGGGGCATGAACTGTGCCTTGCCACGAATTTGCCGTGAACCGATAGTATAGGGCAGGCTTCCCGTCGTTTCGCAGAGGTTCCGCCCCTATGAACCTGTCTCGCTTCCCCGTCCTTCGTGCCCTGGCCCTGATGGTCGTGGCCCTGCCCATGGTGGCGCCGCCGGCCGGCGCCCAGCAGGTGCCAACATCGCGCGAGCAGGTCAAGCTCAGCTTTTCGCCGGTGGTGAAGACGGCCGCGCCGGCGGTGGTGAACATCTACACCAAGCGTATCGTCAAGGCGGCCGCCTCGCCGCTGCTGGCCGATCCGTTCTTCCGCCGCTTCTTCGGCGACTCGCTGCCGCCCGGCGCGGTGCAGGACCGGGTGCAGCGTTCGCTGGGCTCGGGCGTCATCCTCGGCGCCGACGGCACCGTGATCACCAACCACCACGTCATCAAGGACGCCGACGAAGTCACCGTGGTGCTGGCCGACCGCCGCGAGTTCGAGGCCACCATCGTCGGCTCGGACGAACGCACCGACCTTGCCGTGCTGAAGATCGACCCCGGCAAGGGCGAAACCCTGCCGGTGCTGCCCATGGGCGATTCCGACGCCATCGAGGTGGGCGACATGGTCATCGCCATCGGCAACCCGTTCGGTGTCGGCCAGACGGTGACCAGCGGCATCGTCTCGGCGCTGGCGCGCACCAATGTGGGCATCACCGACTATCGCTCGTTCATCCAGACCGACGCCGCCATCAACCCCGGCAATTCCGGCGGCGCCCTGGTGGACATGAACGGCCGGCTGGTGGGCATCAACTCGGCCATCTATTCCAAGGACGGCGGCTCGCAGGGCATCGGCTTCGCCATTCCCACCGCGCTGGTCAAAAGCGTGCTGTCCAGCATCACCCAAAGCGGCAAGGCCATTCGGCCGTGGTTCGGCGCCTCGGGCCAGCCCATCACCAACGAACTGGCCCAGGCCATGCACCTGCCGCGTCCGGTCGGCGTGCTGATCAGCGCGGTCGCCAAGGACGGGCCGGCGGCCAAGGCCGGCATCAAGGTGGGCGACGTGGTCACCTTCGTGAACGGCCGCGAGGTGGACGACCCCGAAGGCATGCGCTTCCGCCTCGCCACCCTGGCGCCGGGCAACGACGCCAAGGTCACCTTGCTGCGCGAAGGCGTGGAAAAGACCATCGACGTGCGCCTGATCGCGCCGCCCGAAAATCCGGCCCGCGACACCACCGACATGGGCGGCGCCAATCCCTTCACCGGCACCACCATCGCCAACCTGAACCCGGCGCTGGCGGAAGAGGTGGGGATGTCCAGCACCGCCACAGGGGTGGTGGTGCTGCGCATCAAGCGCGGCTCGATCGCGCACCGGCTGCAGTTCCAGCCCGGCGACATCATCTTGAGGGTCAACGACCGGCCGGTTGCCACGGTGGCCGACGCCAAGGTGCTGTTGGGGACCAAAAGCGACCTGTGGCGCATCGTCATCAACCGCGACGGCCAAACGCTGAGCTTGCAGGTCGGCGGGTGAGCAGCTTATTCGATCGTGACGAAGACCGGCCGCTGGCCGATCGCCTGAGGCCGCAAAGCCTGGATCAGGTGGTCGGCCAGGACCATCTGATCGGTGCCGGCGGCCCTTTGGGCCGCATGCTGGCGGCCGGGCGGCTGTCGTCGTTCATCCTGTGGGGGCCGCCGGGCTGCGGCAAGACCACCATCGCCCGCCTGCTGGCCGAACGCACGCGCCTGCATTTCGAGCCGCTGTCGGCGGTGTTTTCCGGCGTGGCCGATTTGCGCAAGGTGTTCGACGGGGCGGCCAAGCGCAAGGCCATGGGGCAGGGAACCCTGCTGTTCGTCGATGAAATCCACCGGTTCAATCGCGCCCAGCAGGATGGTTTCCTGCCCTATGTGGAAAACGGCACGGTGGTGCTGGTGGGGGCGACCACCGAGAACCCCAGCTTCGAGCTGA
>DATGXU010000387.1:0-2808 GCA_035298685.1 Magnetospirillum sp.
CAGCACCTTGGGCAGATTGTCGTAGATGCCGAAACGCTGGGAGTAATCGGAAACCGTGTCCATGCCGACGGCCTGGGCCAGGCGCACAGTCATCAGGTTGCGCGACTTTTCGATGCCGACGCGCAGCGTGGTCGGCCCCAGGAAGTCGCCGCCGTAGTTCTTGGGCCGCCACAGCGGCAGGCCGGGGCCTTGCGGCAGGGCGATGGGGGCGTCCAGAACCAGCGACGACGGCGTGTAGCCGTGTTCGAGCGCGGTCAGATAGACGAACGGCTTGAACGAGGAACCGGGCTGGCGCAAAGCCTGCGAGGCACGGTTGAACTGGCTTTTGGAATAGGACCAGCCGCCCACCATGGCCAGCACGCGGCCGGTATGCGGGTCCATGGCCACCAGGGCGCCTTCGACCTTGGGAATTTGGCGCAAGGCATAGGAACCGGCCGGCAAGGCCTTGCCGTCCTCGCTCTTAGCGGCCTCGGCCACCAGCACCACGTCGCCCGGCTGCAGAACGTCGGCCGGCTTGCGCGGCGGCGCGCCCACGTGCTGATCCTTCATCCACGGGCGCGCCCATTTCAGCTCGGACCACGGAATGATACCGGTGCGGTTGCCGTTCAGGCCGACGGCGGCGGACTGTTCCGACACCGACAGCACCACCGCCAGCTCCCACGGTTCGCCGCCGGCCGGGTACGCCACCGCCTTCAAGCGGTCCTGCCAGCCCTGCCCCGCCTGGATGCGGGCCACCGGCCCGCGCCAGCCGTGGCGGCGGTCATAGCCCATCAGGCCGTCGCGCAGCACCTTCGAGGCATGGGCCTGCAAATCGGCATCCACGGTGGAACGCACCACCAGACCGCCCTTGTACAGGGCCTCCTCGCCGTAACGCGCGACCAGATCGCGGCGGATATCCTCGGCGAAGTAGTCGGCGCCCACGATCATCTGGTTGTCGTCGCGCTTGCGGATGGCCAGCGGCTCGGCGACGGCCTGATCGTATTCGGCGCGGGTAATCTTGCCGTCTTCCAGCAGACGCCCGATCACCCAATCCCGCCGCTCCTTGGCGGCCTGGGGATGGCGAAGCGGATGATAGTTGTTGGGCGCCTTGGGCAGAGCGGCCAGATAGGCGGCCTCGGCGATGGTCAGATCGTCCAGCGCCTTGTTGAAATAGTTCAGGCCGGCGGCGGCGACGCCGTAATTGCCCATGCCCAGATAGATTTCGTTCAGGTACAGCTCGAGGATGTGATCCTTGGTGAACGCCCGCTCGATGCGGAACGCCAGGATGGCTTCCTTGACCTTGCGCTCGACCGACACCTCGTTGGTCAGCAGGAAGTTCTTCGCCACCTGCTGGGTGATGGTCGAGGCGCCGACCGGGCGGCGATCGGCGCCGGTTCCCTTGTTGCGCAGGTTCACCAGAATGGCGCGGGCGATGCCCCACGGATCGACGCCGGCATGTTCGTAGAAGTTCTTGTCCTCGGCCGACAGGAACGAATCCTTGACCCGGTTGGGAATGGCCGGCAGCGGCACGAAGGCGCGCTTTTCCACCGCGTATTCCGCCACCAGCCGACCGTCGCCGCCATACACGCGGGTGGTGATCGGCGGCTCGTAATGGGCCAGCTGGTGATAATCGGGCAGGCCCTGGCCGTAATGCCAGAACACATACAGGGCGCCGCCCGCCGCGGTAACCGCCAGCAGGAAAACGACGCTCAGGAAAATAGCGATGTAGCGGAGCATGGGTCCATTTCGGCTGATGGCCGGTCGGGCGGTGGTACCCCCGTTGGGCCGGTCACGTCAAGCGGCCGAACGGTAGAAAGGTTATGGCCGACGGGCCTTTTGCCCCTGCACGAAGAAGCGGTCCACCGCCCGGCTGACGCCCTTGGCCAGCTTGACGCGGTATTCCGGCTGGCGCAGGTTGCGTTCCTCGGTCTCGTTGGACAGATAGCCCAGCTCGATCAGCACCGAGGGGACGTCGGGCGCCTTCAGCACGGCGAAGCCGGCGAAGCGATGGGTATTGCCCAACAGACTGGTTTCGCGCCCCACCTCGTCCACCACCCCGCCGGCGAAACCGGCCGAGCGGTTCATGGTTTCGCGCTGGGCCAGATCGATCAGGATGTTGGCCACGTCGGCCGATTCGTGGGACAGGTCGATGCCGGCGATCAGGTCGGCCTTGTTTTCCTTGTCGGCCAGCGCCTGGGCCTCGGAGTCCGAGGCGTTTTGCGATAGCGTGTAGACGGACAGGCCCTTGAGCTGCGGATTGGCCACCGAATCCGCATGCAGCGACACGAACAGGTCGGCATTGTACTGCCGGGCGATGGCGACGCGGTCACGCAGACGGATGAAGATGTCGCGGTCGCGGGTTAGATAGACCTTGTAGCGGCCGTTCTTTTCCAGCGCGGTCTTCAGTTCCCGCGCCACCGCCAGGGTGATGTATTTTTCGTAGATGCCCGACACGCCGATGGCGCCAGGGTCCACGCCACCATGGCCGGGGTCGATGACCACCACCGGCTTGCCGTCGGCGGGCAGCGCCTTGGGCTCCATGGTTTCCGGCATGGGCGCCGGCGCCGGCGCCGAAACCTTGGTGACCGCCGGCGCGACGACGCTTGCGGGCTCGGGCGGCGGCGCGGCCAAGGCGGGCGTGGCGGAAACCGGAGTGGCCGGACGCTCCAGCGGCGGCGGCACCGGCGCCGACATGATGGGCGACGAATTCCGCGCGGGGCGCTGCTCGGGATGAATGGCCGGCGGCGCGGCGCTGATTTCCGGCGACGTGACGACGATGCTGCGCGGCGGTTCCGCCGGCGCGGCAGCCACGGGTGCCACCGGCTGGGG
>DATGXU010000388.1:0-9822 GCA_035298685.1 Magnetospirillum sp.
GCGTCACCGCCTCGACGCCGCCGTTCTCGGGCTGGCTGTCGTAGGATGGCGGCGCGGACAGCCGCTCGGGCTTGCCCGACATGCCGTCGCGATAGAACAGCAGCCGGTGTCGCCGCTCGAAGCTGACTACCCAGCCTTCGGGCGTGGCGGTAACTTCCTCGGCGTCGGAATCGTCCTTGCGCCCTTCGATGCCTCCCAGGCGGGCGATCGCCAAATCGCCAAACGCAACCGGGCGCCCCTGCCCGTCCACGTCCATGGTGAAGCGCAGCCAATGGCCGACGTCGCTGATCGCGGTCGCCGTGCGACTTTCACAGGAAATCCCCGAAATGCCGCCGAACCCCGGCTGCGCGCTTTTCAGCTGGTGGATGGACAGAACCTCGACCTCGCCCAGCCGTGTGCGGTGGGGCTCGCGATCGTCCAACTGCCGGGATTGGGCCACCAGCCCGTCGAAGGCCGGCGCATGGCACGACCCCAGGGCAAATAGCAGCGACAGGACAAGGGCGCTACGATGACGCATCGATCCTCGCGGTTGCGGCTGGTCTAAGCGGGAAAGCTTGGGCAATATGCCGCACATGAACCAAGAAATCTCGACCTCGTTTCCGCAATTCGCCCGCCTGGACGCGGATTCCGCCCGCACGTTGGCGGACGCCGCCCGAGTGGTCACCATTCCAGCCGGAACGGTGCTGTTTCAGGACGGGGCGGAATGTTCGGCCTACGTGCTGGTGATGGACGGCTCGATCCGGGTGCAGAAGGTGTCGGAAGGCGGCCGGGAGATCGTTTTGTATCGGGTCGAGGGCGGCCAGTCGTGCGTGCTGACCACCAACTGCCTGATCGCCCGCGAAGACTATGCCGCCGAGGGCATCGCCGAAACCGAGGTCAGGGCACTGGTGCTTCCCGCCGCCACCTTCCGCGCGCTGCTGGGCAAATCCGAGGCCTTCCGCGATTTCGTCTTTTCCGCCTATGCCTCGCGCATCGGCGATCTGCTGATGCTGATCGAGGAAGTGGCGTTCGGCCGCATCGACGTCCGTCTGGCCGGTTGGCTGCGGGCCCGCGCCGCCGACCAGCCGGAAATCCGCGCCACCCACCAGGATATCGCCACCGAATTGGGAACCGCGCGCGAGGTGGTCAGCCGCCAGCTCAAGGAATTCGAACGGCGCGGCTGGGTGGCGCTGCATCGCGGACGCATCGAGGTGAAGGACCGCGACGGCTTGGCGAGCCTTTCATGAGCCTTTTGTGATCTAGTCACGGACCCAGAAGGGCGAAAGGATTACATCAGGCTTAGGTTTCGTTCCTGACCCTTTTCGTCCCGGAGTTCTGACCATGACCAAGAATGTTGGCGGCATCGACCGCATCCTGCGCATCGTCGCCGGCCTGGCCCTTGTCGCGCTCGCCGTGTTCGGCGTCATCGGCGTGTGGGGCTATATCGGCGCGGTGCCGTTGTTCACCGCCCTGCTGGGCTGGTGCCCCGCCTACAGCATCCTGGGCGTCAACACCTGCGGCTGCAAAAGCGCGTAAACCGCCGGGTTGACATCAGTCATCCTCGCCCGTGGCCAGCAAGGCCGCGTTGCCGCCCGCCGCGGCGAGGTTGATGGTGACAGTCCTTTCGCAGGCGTAACGGTAAAGGGTGTGGGGGCCGCCGGCCTTGGGTCCGGTCCCCGACATCCCCTCACCGCCAAACGGCTGACACCCAACCACTGCGCCGATTTGGCTGCGATTGACATAGATATTGCCCACGGGGGCATGGGCGCGGATTTGTTGCACAAACGCATCGATTCGGGAGTGGATCCCCAGCGTCAGGCCGTAGCCGCTGGCCCCGATCCAATCCAGCACCCCATCCAGCCGGCCGCCATCATAGCGGACCACATGGAGGCACGGGCCGAAGACCTCGCGGTCAAGCCAGGCGGCCTGCCCCAGTTCATAAATGGCAGGGGCGAAGAACGTACCGTATCGGGTGCCGTCCGGCAATCGCGCCCGCGCCACCAGCCGGGCTTCGGCGTCAAGGCGGGCGGCATGGGCTTCCAGTGCCTGAAGGGCCGCCCGGTCGATGACCGGCCCCACATCGGTCGCCAGATCGGCCGGATTTCCCACGGCCAACTCCCTCACCGCACCGGCCAGCATGGCGAGGATGCGGTCGGCCACCTCATTCTGGACGAACAGCAGCCGTAGCGCCGAGCAGCGTTGACCGGCGCTGCCGAACGCCGAGGCGATCACGTCGCTCACCACCTGCTCGGGCAGGGCCGACGAATCGACGATCATGGCGTTGATGCCGCCGGTTTCGGCGATCAGCGGCACGATGGGGCCGTCCTTGGCGGCCAAGGCGCGGGCGATCCCCCGTGCCACCTCGGTCGAGCCGGTGAAGGCCACGCCGGCGATGCCCGGCGCGTTCACCAGCGCCTGCCCCACGGCGCCGTCGCCGGGCAACAGAGCCAGCACGCCGCCAGGCACCCCGGCACCATGCAGCAGGGCAACCGCGCGGGCGGCAATCAGCGGCGTCTGCTCGGCGGGTTTGGCCACCGTTGCGTTGCCGGCCGCCAGGGCCGCCGCCACCTGACCGACGAAGATCGCCAGCGGGAAATTCCACGGCGAGATGCAGGCGAACACGCCCCGTCCGTGCAGTTCAACAATGTTCGCCTCGCCGGTCACCCCCGGCAATGCCAGGGGGGCCGCGAATTTCGCCCGCGCCTGGGCGGCGTAGTAGCGCAGATAGTCCACGGCCTCGCGCAGTTCGGCCACGGCGTCGGGAATGGTTTTCCCCGCCTCGTGAATCAACAGGGCAATCATCTCGGGGGCCGAGGCTTCCAGGGCCTCGGAAGCCCGGTCCAGCACCAGCGCCCGCTCTGCCCCGCCGCGCCGGTCCCATGCGCCATGACTGTCAACCGCCAGATTGACGGCGCGAGCCACGTCCTCGGGTCCCGCCTCGACCACATCCCCCACTTGGCGCCGGTAATCCGCCGGGCACAGCAGCGGGCGCGACAGCCCCGCCAGGATTTCCTGGCCGGCGATCACCGGGGCCGCCGCATATCCTTGGGCCGCGGCCTGCTCCACCGCCTGCTGCAACGCGGCAAGGCTCAGGGGATCGGTCAAATCCCAGCCTCGCGAATTGCGCCGTTCCGGCTCGAACAGACGGGGCGGCACGGGCACCTTGGGATTGGCCCATACCTTTTTGGAGGCCAGCACGGTCACAGGATCGGCGACGATGCGGGCAACCGGCACCGCCTCGTCAGCCAGCCGGTTGACAAACGAGCTGTTGGCACCGTTTTCCAGCAGGCGGCGCACCAGATACGGCAACAAATCCTCGTGACTGCCGACCGGCGCGTAGACGCGGCAGCACCGTTCGGGAACCAGTTGGTCGTACAGCGCCTCGCCCATGCCATGCAGGCGCTGAAACTCCCAATCCCGCGAGGGACCCGCCATTTCCAGGATCGCCGCCACCGTATGCGCGTTGTGGGTGGCGAAGGCCGGATAGAACGCGTGGGATGCCGACAGCAGGTCGCGAGCACAGGCAAGATAGGACACGTCGGTCGCCGCCTTGCGGGTGAACACCGGATAGTGCGCCAGCCCGCGTTCCTGCGCCCGCTTGATCTCGGTGTCCCAATAGGCGCCCTTGACCAGCCGGACCATCAGCCGCCGGCCGCTTTCGCGCGCCAGATCCTCCAGCCAGGCAATCAGCGGCCGAGCCCGTGTCTGATAGGCTTGGACGGCCAACCCCAGCCCCTCCCACCCCTTGAGGCCGGGATCGGCGGCGACGGCGGCTATAACGTCCAGCGACAGTTCCAACCTGTCAGCTTCCTCGGCATCCACTGTCAACCCAATGTCAACCAGACGGGCCAGCCGGCACAATTCCGCCAGTCGCGGCAGCAATTCCGCCCTCACCCGCTCGGCCTGCGCATATTCGTAACGGGGGTGCAACGCCGACAGCTTGACGGAGATCCCCGGGCCTTCGACCGGCCCCCGGTTGCGCGCCTCGACGCCGATGGCCTCGATGGCAGCCATGTAGGCGCTGAAATAGCGTTCGGCATCCTCGGCGGTGTGGGCCGCCTCGCCCAGCATGTCGAAGGAATGGCGGTAATGGCGATTATCCCGCGCTCGGGCCAGCGCCTCACCGATGGTGCGTCCCATGACGAACTGGCGCCCCATGATCCGCACCGCCTGCACCAATGCTTCGCGCACCAAGGGCTCGCCGGCGCGCGACAGCAGCCGGGCGAACACACCCATGGGTTCCCCTTGGGGCCGCATCAGCCGCCCGGTCAGCATCAGCGCCCAGGTCGAGGCGTTGACGAACAGCGAGTCGGAGCGCCCCAGGTGGCTGGCCCAATCGGCACTGCCGACCTTGTCGCGGATCAGGCGGTCGGCGGTGTCGGCGTCGGGAATGCGCAACAGTGCTTCGGCCAGACACATCAGCACCACCCCTTCCTGGGTGGACAGGCTGAATTCCCGCAGATAGGCATCCAGGTCGCCGGCTGATTTGCGCTCGCGCGCGCCCTCGACCAGTCGCGTGGCCGCCTCGTTCACGCGCGCCGCCTGTTCGGGGGGGAATTGGGCACCGGCCAACAGGGGCTTGATCACCATGGCCTCATCCTGGCGCAAAATCTCGCTCAGGCGCGCCCGCGCCGCGCCACCATCGTTTCGGCTGGGAATCAACATGGCGACCTCCTTGCCTCTCTTGCCATGTGCTCACGGCGCGGGCGCCGTGCAAGCTGCCCGCAAATAGGGCACACCTGCACCATCATTGGGCACAACCCACCCTCAAGACCACGCGAATGCTGGGGTTACAGACAGGCACGAAGATTGCAAAGCTTCTAAAGACGGGGTTCGTTCGACAGAGGGAGGGCCATGGCTTTCGACGAGATGAAGGCTTCGGATGGCGCGGTTCGCGCCCCATACCGGGCTTACGAGAACTGGCTGTTGTCGGCGGCGCCCGACCTGCTGCCCCGCAAACACGAACAGGCGGACGAATTGTTCCGCCGCATCGGCATCACCTTCAACGTCTACGGCGACCAGGACGGCACCGAGCGCCTGATCCCGTTCGATCCCATTCCGCGCATCATCACCGCCAAGGAATGGAGCCGCGTGCATGACGGCTGCATCCAGCGCGTCAAGGCGCTGAACGCCTTCATCCACGACATCTACCACGGCCAGGAAATCCTGAAGGCCGGGATCATCCCGCGCGAGCAGGTGCTGGCCAACGAAAGCTACAAGCCCGAGATGCACGGCGTGGACGTCGCCCGCGACGTCTATGTGCAGATCGCGGGCGTCGATGTGGTACGCACCGGCGCCGACGAGTTCTATGTGCTGGAAGACAACCTGCGCACCCCGTCGGGCGTGTCGTACATGCTTGAGGACCGGGCGATGATGATGCGCCTGTTCCCCGACCTGTTCGCCCGCCACAACGTCAAGCCGGTGGATCACTATCCCGACCTTCTGCTCAAGGCGTTGCGCAGCGTGGCGCCGCCCGCCTGCGACGGCGAGCCCTGCGTGGTCGTGCTGACCCCCGGCTATTACAACAGCGCCTATTTCGAGCACGCCTTCCTGGCCGAGCAGATGGGCGTCGAGCTGGTGGAGGGCCGCGACCTGTTCGTCGAGGACGGGCTGGTGTGGATGCGCACCACGCGCGGCCCCAAGCGGGTGGACGTGATCTATCGCCGCATCGACGACGATTTTCTTGACCCGCTGGCCTTCCGCCCCGATTCGTCGCTGGGCGTGGCCGGCCTGCTGTCGGCCTATGCCACCGGCGGCGTGACCTTGGCCAACGCCATCGGCACCGGCGTGGCCGACGACAAGTCGACCTATATCCACGTCCCCGAGATGATCAAATTCTATCTGGGCGAGGCCCCCATCCTGCCCAACGTGCCGACGTGGCGGCTGGAACGGGCCGACGACCGCAAATACGTGCTCGAGCATCTGGGCGAACTGGTGGTTAAGGAGGTTCACGGCTCGGGCGGCTACGGCATGCTGGTCGGCCCCACCTCGACCAAGGAGCAGATCGAGGCGTTCCGCGCCAAGATCCTGGCCAATCCGGGCAATTACATCGCCCAGCCGACGCTGGCGCTGTCCACCTGCCCCACCTTGGTGGACAAGGGGATCGCGCCGCGCCATGTGGACCTGCGCCCCTTCGTCCTGTCGGGCGAAACCACCACCCTGGTGCCCGGCGGCCTGACCCGCGTGGCGCTGAAGGAGGGATCGCTGGTGGTCAATTCGTCGCAGGGCGGCGGAACCAAGGACACCTGGGTGCTGGAGGACGACGCATGCTGAGCCGTACCGCCGATCATCTGTATTGGATGAGCCGCAACATCGAGCGCGCCGAGAACATCTCCCGCTTCCTGGACGTGGCCAACCGGCTGTCGCTGTCGGGCGGCGGCGCACGCGACGCCTGGCAACCGCCGCTGACCATCACCGGCGGCGCCGACGCCTATCGTCAGCGCCACGGCGAAATCGCCGCCGTGAACGTCATCACCTGGTCGGTGCTGGCGCCGTCGAACCCCTCTTCCATCTACAGCTGCCTGAAATGCGCCCGCGAGAACGCCCATGCGGTGCGCAGCGTCATTCCGACCGAGTTGTGGGAGATCATCAACTCCACCTGGCTGGAGGTGAAGACCATCGACGGCGCCCGGCTGCGCGAACAGGGACTGACCGGCTTCTGCGAATGGGTCAAGGACCGCTCGCACACCGTGCGCGGCGCCACCCACGGCACCATGCTGCGGGACGAGGCTTTCTATTTCGTCCGCCTGGGCACCTTTCTCGAGCGCGCCGACAACACCGCCCGCCTGCTGGGCGTGCGGTCGGAAGGCGTGACCGCCGAAACCCGGGTCGTCCCGGCCTCGGACCAGTTGCACTGGGCGGCGGTGCTGAAATCGGTGTCGGCCTACAAGGCCTATCGGGCGCTGACCCGCGAGGACATTTCGCCGGCCGGCGTCGCCGAGATGCTGATCATGAACCCGGATATGCCCCGCTCGCTGCATGCGTGCCTTGACGCCGTGGCGACGATCCTCGACCGCATTTCGCCGGTGGCCGAGTGCAGCCGTCTGGCCGGCGCCGCCCACGCCAAGCTGCATTACGGGCGGCTGGAACAGTTGCTGGCCGACGGGCTGGACCGCTTCGTCAGCGACTTCATCCTGGGCAACAACGCCTTGGGCACGCAGATCCACGCGGACTTCCTGATGCTTGCCTGAGGATGTGCATGCAGCTGGCGATCGATCACCGGACCGAGTACGCCTATGGCGAACCCGCGTCCCACGCCGTCCAGTATGTGCGCCTGACCCCGCGCGACGATCCAGGCCAACGCACCTTGCGTTGGCGGCTGGACGTCCCGGGGCGGGTGACGCCCTGGCGGGATTGTTTTGGCAATCTGGTGCATTGCGTGGTGCAAACCGACGAGCGCCAGACCCTGGTCATTCATGTCAATGGCGAGGTTGACACCGAGGACACCCACGGCATCGTGGCGCTGGAAGCGAACGGCCTGATGCCCCAGGCCTATCTGCGCACCACACCGCTGACGCAGGCTGACGACGCCATCCGCGACTTCGCCGCCCCCTATGCAAAACTGCGGGCCAAGGGCGACCTGGCGGCCCTGCATGCGCTGATGGCCGGCATCCACGAAACGGTGGCGTACGAGGCGGGCAACACCCAGGTTCACACGACCGCCGCGCAGGTGCTGGCGCGAAGAAGCGGCGTGTGCCAGGACCACGCCCACCTGTTCATCGCCTGTTGCCGGGCCTGGGGCATTCCGGCCCGCTATGTCAGCGGCTATCTGCACACCACCGCCGAGGACGGGCGCCATCTGGCCACCCATGCCTGGGCCGAGGCGCTGGTGGATTACCTGGGCTGGGTCAGTTTCGACCCCAGCAACCGCCAAAGCGCCACCGCTGCCTATGTGCGGTTGGCGGTGGCATTGGATTATCGGGGCGCGGCGCCGCTGAGCGGCCTGCGCCTGGGCGGCGGCTCCGAAGCCATGAGTGTCAATGTACAGGTTGACGCCATGGCCGATCAGTAAGGGGGGAAGGAATGACCTATTGCGTGGCGATGGCCCTGGACCGGGGGCTGGTGCTCGCCTCGGATTCACGGACCAATGCGGGCGTCGACCATATTTCCACGTATCGCAAGATGCGCATCTGGAGCAAGGAAGGCGAACGGGTGCTGGTGCTGATGAGCGCCGGCAATCTGGCCATCACCCAAGCGGTGGTGGCGGTGCTTGACCAGCACATCCGCGCCGAAAATCCCCATCGCAGCATGATGATGGTGGAGTCGCTTTACGACTGCGCCGTGCTGGTGGGACAGGCGGTGCGCGAAGTGCACCAGCGCGACGCCAAGCCGCTGAAGGAAAACGGCGTCGATTTCAATGTCTCGCTGATCCTGGGCGGCCAGATCAAGGGCGAGCCCCCGCGCCTGTTCATGATCTACGCCGCCGGCAACTTCATCGAGGCGACGCCCGAGACGCCCTATTTCCAGATCGGTGAAAGCAAGTACGGCAAGCCGGTGATCGATCGGGTGATCACCCCGCGCACCGACCTCACCCAGGCTGCGAAGTGCGCCCTGTTGTCGCTTGATTCGACGATACGTTCCAACGTCACCGTGGGGTTGCCCATCGACCTGTTGCTGTATCGTCGCGACAGCTTCACGGTGGATAACCACCAGTTGATCCAGGAACACGATCCCTATTTCGAGGACATCCGCAACCGCTGGGGCCAGGGGCTGAACAGCCTGTTCCAGGTGATCCCCGACCCGCCTTGGGCGGCGAAATAGCCCCTTCTCAGCCGCAGGAAGCGGGGTTCGGGCAATAGGCGCGCTCCACCTGGATGGTGGCGTGCGCCAGTCCGAAGCGTGCCGCCAACGCCGCCTGCAGCCCATGCAGCACACCGTCGTGGTCGGCGGCCGGGGTGATGGTGGCGTGCAGGGTGATCAGCGGCTGATCGGGGGTCAGCATCCACAGGTGGACATGGTGGATGTCGGCGACGCCCGCCACCGCCTGTGTCAAGGCCGCCTTCAATTCGTCCACGTCGGTGTCCAGCGGCGCCCCTTCCATCAGCACGTGCCACGACCGCGACAGCAGCATCCACGCGCTTTTCAGCACCAGACCGGCCACCAGGACCGACAGGATCGGATCGATGGGGGTCCAGCCGGTGAACAGCACCACCAGGGCGGCGACGATGGCCGCCACCGAGCCCAGCAGGTCGCCGAGCACGTGCAGCGCGGCCCCTCGCATGTTCAGGTTGTCGCGATCGCCGCCGTGCAGGATCAGAAAGGCGGCCAGATTGACCGCCAGCCCCAGCCCGGCCACCACCAGCATGGGCTTGCCCAGCACCGGCACCGGCGCGAACAGGCGCTGGGCCGCTTCGATGGCGACCCATAGGGCGATGCCGATCAGCGCGGCGCCGTTCAGGAAGGCCGCCAGCACTTGGAAGCGATGCTGTCCATAGGAATGGGTCACGGTTTCCGGGCGGCGGCTGGCGCGAAAAGCAGCCAGTGACAGCCCCAGGGCGGCGGCATCGGTCAGCATGTGCCCAGCGTCGGCCAACAACGCCAGCGATCCCGAAAGGATACCGCCGGCAACCTCGGCAACCATGAACCCGCCGGTCAGCAGCAATGCCCACAACACCCGGCGTTCGTTGCCATGGTGGTGGTCATGGTGGTCGTGCCCATGATGATCGTGGTGGTCATGATGATCGTGGGCCATGTCAGAACCGTCCCAGCAGGGCGTTGATGGTCAGGCGCAGCGGCATCGGCCGCGGCCGCAGCACGGCCCCGTCGAACGGGTCCCACCCTGCCCGTTCCAGGGTGCGCAGATGCGCCGACGCCAAGGTGGCCTGCAACAGCACCGGCACCGGC
>DATGXU010000389.1:0-3491 GCA_035298685.1 Magnetospirillum sp.
GCTCGGCCTGCCGCCCGATCTCTTCGCTGGAATCGCTCAGCTGTCCGGTCGCCACCGCCACCGTCTGCACGTTGCCGGTCGCCGTGTGCGAGGCATCCGCCACGGCGACGGCACGTTGACTGGTGGACTCGGCGCTTTCCAGCAGGGTTTGCGCGGTGGCGTTCAGCCCCGCCGCCTGACGGGCGATGGCCTGAATGGCGCCGCGAATGCCCACGTCCATGTTGTCGGCCAAGGCCAGCATCTCGCGCTTGCGCCCCAGGATGACCTCGCGTTCGTGAGCCTCTTGCTCGGCGCGCTGCCGTTCGGCGTCGCGCATGGCGTCGCCAAAGGCCCCGATGGCGCGGGCCAAGGCGCCGAATTCGTCGCCACGTTGGGTGTGGGGCACATTGTCGGGATAGTTGCCGTGGGTGGCTTCGTCCATCAGGCGGGTCAGCGGGCCGAACGGGCGCAGCATGCGGCGCAGGCCCACGAAGGTCAGCCCCGACAGCACCGCCGCGGCGGTGCCGCCGATCATCAGGGCGATGCTGGCCACGGTGTGGGTCAGCGACTGGAATTCGCTGGCCTTCATGCCGACGAACAGGATGCCGATGACCTTGCTGGTGGCGTCGTCGTAAATGGGTTCGTACACGGTCATGTAGGATTGGCCCAGCACATCCGCCGGCCCGGTGTAGCGATAGCCTTCCTTGAAGATGGTGTCGTGGATGGCCCCCGCCGCCAGCCTGGTGCCCACGGCACGCTGCCCGTCCTTGGTGATGGTGGTGGCGACGCGTTCGTCGCCCTTGAAGATGGTGGCGACGCCGCCCACCGCGCCGACCACCGCATCCAGCACGTCGTTGTCGCCATCCAGCGGCCGTTCCCCCAGGAACAACTGCCCATCGCGCAACGAAAAGGATTCCTGGCGCGGATTGAGCACGGCGAACAGGACCGAAAGGTTCTCTTGCAGCCGTTCGTGGGTCATGCGCTCAAGCGACTGGCTGACATAGAGCGTGAGCGCGGTGGAATTGATGGCCGCCACCAGGGTCAGCGCGGCGATCACGAAAATGGTGATCTTCTGGGCGACACCAAGAGGCAATATGCGACGAAGCATCAGTCCACTTTCAGTTCGCGGGCCTCCCCTATGCGGCCCGCCGTTCGAAACGATAACTCCCCCTGGTCCGACCAATACCACGTACGCACAGGACGTTCAATATTAGCTATGACAAACATTTGTCACATCTCCATGAACATAATGAAACGCTACATTTTATATTTCGAAGTCATTCACAACGCATTCACAACGCACAGCTTCGCCTTTGCGTGCAATTGATCTGGTGTGACCATCGCTACGATTGCCCAGGCATACGCGGTTGAATGACAGCAAGAGAGGCGGCGCGGTCCGCGAAGCCCATGGCCTTCGCGGACCGGACCATCACGCCGGAACGGCGTGCTCGTCGGGAATGCCGGCCTTGATGCGGTCGGCCAGGCGCGAGCACCGCTGGCGCTGGCTTTCCGAGCGCAGCTGGCCGCAGGCGGCCAGGATGTCGGCGCCGCGAGACTTGCGGATGGGCGCCGAATACCCGTTGTCCTGCAGAATGTCCGAGAACGCCTTGATATGCTTCATGTCCGAGCATTCGAACTCGGACCCCGGCCAGGGATTGAACGGGATCAGGTTGAACTTGGCCGGCAGCCCCTTGACCAGCTTCAGCAACTGGCGCGCATCGGCGGCCGAATCGTTGACGCCCTTCAGCATGATGTACTCGAAGGTGATGCGCCGCGCGTTCGAGGCGCCGGGATAGTCGGCGCAGGCGCGCATCAGCTCGGACAGCGGATATTTCTTGTTGATGGGCATGATGCGGTCGCGCACTTCGTCGGTGACCGCGTGCAGCGAAATGGCCAGATTGACGCCCAGTTCCTCGCCGCACCGCTTCATCATCGGCACCACGCCCGAGGTGGACAGGGTGATGCGGCGCTTGGACAGCGCGATGCCTTCGCCGTCCATGATGATCTTGAGCGCGGTGGCGACGTTGTCGAAATTATACAGCGGCTCGCCCATGCCCATCATGACGATGTTGCTGAGCTTGCGCGCCTGATCGTCGGGGGTCGGCCACTCGCCATAGGAATCGCGCGCCACCATGAACTGGCCGACGATCTCGGCCGGGGTCAGGTTGCGCACCAGCAACTGGGTGCCGGTGTGGCAGAACTTGCAGGTCAGGGTGCAGCCCACCTGCGAGGAAATGCACACGGCGCCGCGCACCTCGTCCTCGTCGGGGATGTAGACGGTTTCCGCCTCGTTGCCGTCCGGGAACTTCAGCAGCCATTTGCGGGTGGTGTCGACCGAGATCAGGTCGCGTTCCACCAGGGGCCGCTCGACCACGTAATGCTCGGCCAGACGCGCCTGCATGACCTTGGAAATCGACGACATCTTGGCGAAGTCGGTTTCGCCGCGATTGTACAGCCAATGCCAAAGCTGCTTGGCGCGGAACGGCTTTTCGCCGATGGCCGCCATTTCGGCGGCCAGCTCGTCGCGCGACAGGCCGATGAGGTTCTTTTTCGTGCTGGTGTCCATAAGCGGAAGAGATAGGCACTGGCGCCGTGAAACGCAACGATTCTCACGCCCCTTGGTGTCGTGGCGCCGTCCAGAAGCGGGCGGCCAGGCCAAGGCCGCACAGCGCCACCGTCACCACGATGGCGACGCAGCCCGGCCAGCCCACGGCGTGCCAGGCCGGCGCCGGCACCACCGCCCCCAGCGAGCCGCCCACGTAATATAGCGTCACATACATCCCCATGGCGGCCGAGCGCGACGCCTTGGCGGTGGCGCTGATCATGCTGATCGAGGCGGTCTGGCAGATGAAGATGCCGCACACCAGCACCGCCAGCCCCACCACCACCACCGGCAGCACGGGCACCAGGGTCAGCCCCTGGCCGACGCAGACGGCGGCCACCGCCGCCGCCAGTCCGCACACCGGCCCGACGCGGGCGATCATCCGCCCACCCACCGGCGCCGCCACCGTGCCCAGCAGATAGACCAGGAAGATCATGCCCTGGCCGGTGATGGACAGGCTGAACGGCGCCGCCGCCAGATAGAAGGTGCCATAGGTGAACGTGGACACCAGCGAGAACAGGATGGTGAAGCCGATGCCGAACGTCGCCACCAGCCGCGGGTTGCGCAGATGTGCCAGCCCGGCCTGCAGCGTCGCCCGCAGCGAACTGGTGGCATGGAAGTTCTTGGCCGCCGGCAGCAGCGACCAGATCAGCAATCCGGCCGCCAGGTTGACCACCCCCAGCACCACGAAGGCGTCGCGCCAGCCCAGGGCGTCGGCGGCCACGGCGGTGACCAGACGCCCCGACACGCCGCCCAGCGCGGTGCCGCCGGTATACAGGCTGACTACCTCGGGCACCTCGGACGGCGACCATTCCTCGCCCACATAGGCCATGGTGACGGTGAAGATGGCGGGCATGCACAGGCCCTGCAGAAAGCGCAAGACCAGCATGGCGCCCAGGCTGTCCACCAC
>DATGXU010000390.1:0-2854 GCA_035298685.1 Magnetospirillum sp.
CGTCATAGGCGTAGCGCGCCGCCACCAGATTGGGATTTTCGGCCAGGGCAGCCGCCTTCACCGTATCCAGCGTTTGCGGAAACGCGTCGGCTTCGGTCGGAACCTCCAGCGCCTCGGGGAAATGGCCGATGACGGCGGCGAAATTGGCCTGGGAATCGGCCAGGGCGGTTTCGGCCAGGGCGCGCTGGGCGGAGGCCTGGGAAAGCCGGGCCTCGGACTGGGCGACGCTGGTCGAGGAAATCTCGGCCTCGCGGAAACGCTCGTGCGAGGCGGCGGCCTGCTCGCGAAGGTTCTGTTCGTTCTCGATGTTGACCTTCAGGATCGCCCGGTCGCGCACCACGTCGAAAAAAGCCGTGGCGGCCGTCAGCAGCACCGTCGCCTCGGTGGCGCGCAGGTTGGCGCGCTGGGCGCGCACCGAATTCTCGGCCTGCTCGACCGAGGCCGTCGTCAGGCCGCCCTGATAGAGCGGCTGGACCAGCGAATAGGTCGCCGACTGATTCGACATATAGCTGTGATAGCCGAACAGGGCGGCGTTGGCCGGCGAGGTGACCATCTGGCGCCCGGCGCCGCCGGTAATGGTGACCGTCGGCCGCCAGGTGGCCACCGCCTGGGAAACGCCTTCGTCAGCGGCGCGTAGCCGGGCGCGGGCGGCGGCCAGATTGCTGTTGCTGCCATAAGCGGCAGCCAGGGCCTCGACCAGCGTCTCGGCCCGGCAATCGGCCATGCCGACCGCCATCAACGCGGCCGCGATACATCCCACCGAGCGCGCATGCATCCCATACCTCCCTCTCGGCCGCCATGCCCCCGGCCGCCCCCCAAAAAAAGGCTCACCCTTCCTGCGACGCGCGGGCAACCTCGCCACGGAACAGCTGTTGCAGGCGGCGCGTCACCGGCCCGGGGGCGCCGCCCCCCACCGGACGGCCGTCCAGGGCGATCACCGGCATCACCTCGGTGGTGGTCCCCACCAGCATCACCTCGTCGGCCTGCTCCGCCACTTCTTCCTGCGACACGTCGCGTTCGACCACCGCGATGCCCTCGGCACGGCACAGTTCCAGCACCGCCCGGCGGGTGATGCCGTCCAGGATGGACTCGTCGGCCACCGGCGACACCACCGCGCCGTCGCGCACGATCAGCACATTGGTATGGCTGCCCTCGGTCAGCTTGCCGTCGCGGAAGAACATCGCCTCCTCGACGCCGGCTTCCTTGGCGCGCTGATTGGCCATCACGTTCCAGGTCAACGCGGTCGTCTTGATGGAACACAGGCGCCAGCGCATGTCGGGCACGCTGATCACCGCGACGCCGTTCTCGGCCTTGGCCGGAAGGGGGGTGAACGGCTTGACCGTCGCGTACACGGTAAGCGGCGTTTCCGCCGAGGGAAAGGCATGGCTGCGCGGCGCGGCGCCCCGCGTCACCTGGACATAAAAGGTGGCGTCCCCGTTCAGCAGATCGTTGCGCAGCAGCAGAGTGCTGGCCACTTCCGCGAGTTCGGCGAAGTCGGTGCGGCGGAACGCCAGCGCCCGCGCGCCGCGCGCCAGCCGCTCAAGATGGTCGGCCAGACGGAACAGATGACCGTCATAGGCGCGCACCACGTCGTACAGCCCGTCGGCGAACAGAAAACCGCGATCATCGGGAGAGATGGAAACCGCCTCGCGGGGGACGTACTGTCCATTCCAATAACACAGCATCACCGGTCACGCTCCAACGCCAGAAACCCCTGCGGCGCGACTGCACGCACGCCGGTCAACCGCCCATGGCCTTGCGCAGGCTGAGCGGGCGCATGTCGGTCCACACGCTTTCGATATAATCCAGGCAGGCCTGACGCTCGCCGGTGGGACCCACCTGAGTCCAACCGGCGGGGATTTCCAGATCCTCGGGCCACAAGGAGTATTGTTCCTCGTGGTTCACCAGTATCTTGAACCGGTCGCCGTCCATGGTCAGGCCATCGGACAAATCGCTCATTGCATACATCCTGCAGTTGACTGGCTGAGGCGGTTTATCACCAAGCTTCTTTACCACCTTTGTCAAACCTGTTAGAAACAGTCAATTTGTTTATAGGCACCGTTATCGTTTTCAACCCGAACCATCGCCAGATGGGAGGAAAATCGAACCATGGCCGAACTTACCACTACTACCGAAACCGCCGCTCCGAACCGCCTGGACGCCGCTTCCAAGATCATCTCGTCCAGCATCGGCTGGTCGGCGGCGACCGGCGCCATTCCGGTTCCCCTGCTGGACCTGGCCGCCCTGGCCGCGGTTCAGGCCAACATGATCTCGCGCATCGCCGGCCTGTATGGCGAAACCCTCGGGTCCGAATCGGCCCGCGCGATCGTCTCGATCATGCTGGGCACCCTGTTGCCGGCCGGTGGGGCCAGCGGCCTGATGCGTGTTGGCATCAAGGCGTTCCCCGGCGCCGGCTACCTGATCGGCACCGCCTCGATGATGGCCCTCAGCGCCGCCGGCACCTACGCCGTGGGCAAGGTCTTCGTCTCGCACTTCGAAAAGGGCGGCACCCTGGCCTCGTTCAAGCCGGAAGCCATCAAGGCCCAGCTCCAGAAGGAGTTCGAGGACGCCAAGTCCCAGGACGCCAAGTCCCAGGGCGCCAAGAGCGCGGCCTGAACGGGTGTGCGCCGTGACTAAGGGGGAGGCATCGTAAATGATGGCCTTCATCTACGTGGTGGCGGCGCTTCTTGTCGGCTGGTTCGGCAGGAAGCGCGTCATCGGGTTCAGCGGGTGGTTTCTCGCCTCCCTGGTGATCACTCCCCCCATCGCTTCGATGATCCTGCTGTTCACGCAGTCCTCACGGGAATCGTGATCGGCGGTTCGCGGCTTGCGCCAGCATTGGGGAAATTGACGG
>DATGXU010000391.1:0-17474 GCA_035298685.1 Magnetospirillum sp.
CTGCCGCGCAAATGGGCGGTCGCCGCCGCCGCCACGGGCGAGCCGCTTCCAACTGGGCGGCAAGATTGAACAGCAAGCCGTCGCAGCCGCGATCGGCCACGAACTGCACTCCCACCGGCAAGCCCTCGGCGTTCCAATACAGCGGCACCGACATGGCCGGCTGGCCGGTACAATTGGCCAGTCCGGTGAACGGCAGCATGTGGCCGCCCTTGTCGATCATGGCGTCCAGCAGGCGGCGGCTGAACAGGCGCCGGCCCAGGCGCAGCCGGGTCAGCGCCTCGGCCGCCATGCTTTCCACGCGCGACAGGTCGAAGGCGTCGTGGGCGAACCAGGGAACGGCGGTCACCGGCGTCATCAGCACGTCCACGGTCTGATGGAAGCGGGCCATGGCTTGCGCCGTGATCTCCCAATCCGCCAGCGCGGCGTTCAGCCGGCGGCGGCGGACGCCCGCCCCCAACTCGGCCAGCATGCGGGTGTAGAGTTCCAGCTTGGCCGCCGGTCGCCGCACCCAGCGGCGCATGTCGATGACGTCGCGGGCGGTATAGGCCATCATGGCGGTCAGGTGCGCCCGGATCTGGGCGCGGCCGTCGAAGGGCAGCGGGCAGGGGGTGACCTCGTGCCCCAGTTGCTCCAGCAATCGGCCCGCCTGCGTCACCGCCTCGACACAATCGGGGTGCACGGCGCCGCCGGCGGGCGACTGGACGCACAGGCCGATGCGCAAGGGCCGTGGCGGTGCCACCGTGTGGGCAAGATACGAGCCGGCAACCGGCACCTGGGGATTGGGGCTGGCCAGACGCTTGCTGGTCCAGTCCAGATAGGCGGCCGAATCGCGCACGCTGATGGTGGTGGCGTGGCTGGCCACCGCGCCGCCCCATGCCTTGGGCGTGTCGTGGGGATTGACGCCTCGGCTGGGCTTGAAGCCGAACACGCCGCAGAACGAGGCGGGCAGGCGGATCGAGCCGCCGCCGTCGCTGGACGACGCCATGGGCACCACGCGGGCCGCCACCGCCGCCGTGCTGCCGCCGCTCGAGCCGCCCGAGTTCAGGCTGGTCCGCCACGGATTGCAGGTGGGGCCGAAAGCCTGGGGGGCGGTCAGCGGGCTGGCGCCCAGTTCCGAGGTGTTGGTCTTGCCGACCACCACGAAGCCGGCCTCGCGGATGGCCTGGGCCTGCCCGCATTCCTGGCCGGGGGCGAAGTTCATCAGCGCCCGGCTGCCGTTGGTCATGCGGGTGCCGGGGATGAACACCATCAGGTCCTTGACCAGATAGGGCACCCCGGCGAACGGCCCTTCCAGCTTTTCGGTCGCGCGCTGGCGGGCGCTGTCGTACATGGGGGTGATCACCGCGTTCAGCGTCGCGTTCACCCGCTCGATCCGCCCGATGGCGATCTCGGCCAGTTCCGCCGCGCTGGCCTGTCCCTCGCGCACCAGCTGGGCCAGCCCCAGGCCGTCGTAATAATCGAAATGCACTGATTGTCCCCCCGAACACCAACGGCGGGACTATTGCACGTATTGGATGTGATGTCACCCGGCCCGGCCGAAGCCGCCGCCGCCGGGGGTTTCGATCACGAACACGTCGCCGGGCTGCATGTCCACCCGCGCGGTGCCGCCCAGTTCCTCGACCCGTCCATCGGCGCGTTCGACCGCGTTGCGGCCGGGCAGGGCGTCGTCGCCGCCGCTCAGGCCGAACGGCGCCACCCGGCGGCGGTTGGACAGGATGCCGGCGGTCATGGGCTCAAGGAACTTCAGCCGGCGCACCACGCCGTCGCCGCCCCGGTGAGCACCTTCGCCGCCCGAGCCCCGGCGGATGGCGAAGCCGTCCACCAGCACCGGGAAGCGCCATTCCAGCACCTCGGGATCGGTCAGGCGGGAATTGGTCATGTGGGTGTGAACCGCGGCGGCGCCGTCGAAATCGGGACCGGCGCCGGCGCCGCCGCAGATGGTTTCGTAATATTGGTGGCGGTCGTCGCCGAAGGTCAGGTTGTTCATGGTGCCCTGGGACGCGGCCATCACCCCCAGCGCCCCCATCAGGCAATCCACCACCGCCTGACTGGTTTCCACGTTGCCCGCCACCACCGCCGCCGGCGGCAGCGGCGCCAGCAGCGAACCGGGCGGGATGATGATGTCCAGCGGCTTCAGACAGCCTTCGTTCAGCGGGATGGCGTCGTCGACGATGCAGCGGAAGACGTACAGCACCGCCGCCCGGGTGATGGCGGTGGGGGCGTTGGCGTTGCCCGGCCGCTGGGCGCTGGTGCCGGAAAAGTCGATGGTGGCACGGCGGGCGGCGCGATCCACCCGGATGGCGACCTTGATGATGGCGCCGTCATCCATCTCGACCGCGAAGTCGCCGTCGTCCAGTCGTGCCAGCACCCGGCGCACCGATTCTTCGGCGTTGTCCTGCACGTGGCCCATATAGGCGACAACCGTTTCGGCGCCGAAAAGCTCGACCATGCGGATCAGCTCGGCGGCGCCCTTTTCGTTGGCGGCTAACTGCGCTTGCAGGTCGGCGATGTTCTGACGCAGGTTGCGGGTGGGATAGGGGCCGCCGGTCAGCAGGGCCGACAGCTCGGCCTCGCGGAACTGGCCGCCTTCCACCAGATGGAAATTGTCGATCAGCACGCCTTCCTGGTCGATCGAGGTCGAATCGGGCGGCATGGAACCGGGCGTGACGCCGCCGATATCGGCGTGATGGCCACGGCTGGCGACGAAAAAGCGCAGGGTCTCGCCCTCGAACACCGGGGTCACCACGGTGATGTCGGGCAGGTGGGTGCCGCCGGCATAGGGCGAGTTCAGCACGAACGAATCGCCCGGCCGCACGCTGCCGGCGCGGGTGCGCAGGATGGTGCGCACGCTTTCGCCCATGCTGCCCAGATGCACCGGAATATGGGGCGCGTTGGCCACCAGCCCGCCCTCGGCGTCGAACACGGCGCAACTGAAGTCCAGCCGTTCCTTGATGTTGACCGAATGGGCGGTGTTGGCCAGCACCGCGCCCATCTGCTCGGCCACGCTCATGAACAGGTTGTTGAACACCTCCAGCAGCACCGGGTCGATGCGGGTGCCGGCGGCAAATCGTTGCGGGCGGGGAACGAACCGGCGCAGCACCAGATGGCGGCGCGGGTTCATTTCGGCGCGCCAGCCCGGCTCAACTACGGTGGTGGCCGTCGCTTCGGTGATGATGGCGGGGCCGTCCACGAAATGGCCCGGAGCCAGGCGGTCGCGGTCGAAAACAGGGGCGTCGTGCCAGCAATCGCCGCTGAACAGGCGGGTGGCGGCGCTGGCCTGGGGGGCGTCGGCGGCCAGCGGCAATTCGGTTTCGTCCACGTCCTCGCCGCCGCCGGCCATCTCGATGCCGACGGCCTCGACCACCAGCGGGCGGCCTTCCATGACGAAACCGAAACGAGCCCGGTGGGCGACGGCGAAGGACCGGGCCAGACCGTCCTTGTCGGCGGCCTCCACCTCCAGCGCGGTGTCCGAGCCCTGGTATTTCAGGAACACCTTGCGGCTGCCGCGCATGTCGGCGCGCTCGACGCCCTGGCGCTCCAGGTCGCAGCGGGCCTCGGCCTCAAGGTCGGCGAAGGCGCGACAGATGGCCTTCATGGCGTCGTCGTCCAGCACCGTCTCCAGCGCGCGTTCCTTCAGCACGCGCAAATCGGCCAGCCCCATGCCATAGGCCGACAGCACGCCGGCCAGCGGATGCAGGAACACCGTGTCCATGCCCAAAGCATCGGCCACCAGGCAGGCATGCTGGCCGCCGGCCCCGCCGAAGCACGCCAGCGTATAGCGGGTGACGTCGTAGCCGCGCGCCACGCTGACCTGCTTGATGGCGTTGGCCATGCCCAGCACGGCGATGGACAGGAAACCCTCGGCCACCTGTTCCGGCGTGCGGCCGTCGCCGATCGTTTCGGCCAGTTGGGCGAAGCGGCTGCGCACCACCGTGTCGTCCAGCCGCTGGTCGGCGTCGGGGCCGAACAAAGCGGGGAAAAAGGCGGGTTGCAGCTTGCCCACCATGACGTTGCAGTCGGTCACCGTCAGCGGGCCGCCCCGGCGATAGCAGGCCGGTCCGGGATTGGCCCCGGCGGAATCGGGGCCGACGCGGAAGCGGGCACCGTCGAAATGCAAAATCGAGCCGCCGCCCGCCGCCACCGTGTGGATGCGCATCATGGGGGCGCGCAGGCGCACCCCCGCCACCTGGGTATCGAAGCTGCGTTCGTATTCGCCGTCGTAGTGGCAGACATCGGTCGAGGTGCCGCCCATGTCGAAGCCGATCAGGTGGTCGAACCCGGCCATGGCGGCGGTCTTGACCGCGCCGACCACGCCGCCCGCCGGCCCCGACAAGATGGCGTCCTTGCCCTGGAAGCGCCGTGCGTCGGTCAGCCCGCCCGAGCTTTGCATGAACATCAGCCGGCTGCCCTCGAGCTTTCCGGCGACCTGATCCACATAGCGCCGCAGGATGGGCGACAGATAGGCGTCCACCACCGTGGTGTCGCCACGGCCCACCACCTTCATCAGCGGGCTGGCCTCGTGCGACAGGCTGACCTGGGTGAAGCCGATCTCGCGCGCAAGCCGGCCGATGGCGCGTTCGTGTTCGGGGAAGCGATAGGCGTGCAGCAACACCACCGCCACCGAGCGGATGCCGGCCTCGTAAGCGTCGATCAGGCCCTGCGCGGCGGCACTCAGGTCAACCGCCAGCAATTCCTCGCCGCGCGGGCCCATGCGTTCGGGGATCTCGACCACCCGCTCGTACAGCATTTCCGGCAGGCGGATGGCGCGGGCGAACAGATCGGGGCGGTTCTGGGTGCCGATGGCCAGCAGATCGGCGAAGCCCTTGGTGACCGCCAGCACGGTGCGGTCGCCCTTGCGCTCCAGCAGCGCGTTGGTGGCTACCGTGGTGCCCATCTTCACCGCCGCCACCTTTTCCGGCGGAATGGGCTGATCCTCGGGGATCGACAGAAAACGGCGGATGCCGGCGATGGCGGCGTCGGAATACTGTTCCGGGTTTTCCGACAACAGCTTCATGGTCGCCAGTCCGCCGTCGGGCCGACGGGCCACGATGTCGGTAAAGGTTCCGCCGCGGTCGATCCAGAACTGCCAGCCGGCCATTCCCGCCTCCTGGAATAGGGGCTCGATGCTACCGCAGGATGGCGACGGGCGGAAGCCGAACATCCGCCCATTGGAGGAGGTCTAAGCCAAGTGGCGAATTATCCGCCGATCGCTCGGTATCCCCGCCCTGTCTGGCTATTCGAGGTAATGCCCCCGTCCGATGGTCTTGGTAGTAACCCGTAGTTCCACAAAATTCTTCATTCCACGCAATCGCAGTGGTAAATGAGTTGAAGCTAATGGCGCGAAATTGGCGAGTACAAAGGACTTACGGATTATGCACAACCTGTTCCGGCGACTGCCGGTAGCCGGCCGGCTCGCTGCCATCGTTGCCGTTGCATTGTTGGGTATGTCACTTGGCATGGCCCAACTTTTGCGCGAAATTTCCGGCACCATGATGGATGGTCGCGAGCAACAGGTGCGATCCGTGGTGGAAAGCGCCCATTCGGTGATCGTCGGCTATCAGCAAAAGGCGGCCAAGGGCGAGATGAGCGTGGACGAGGCCAAGGCCGCCGCCGTCACCGCCCTTTCCATGTTGCGCTATTCCGGCCAGGAATACGTCTGGGTCAACGACCTCGACGGGGTCATGGTCATGCATCCGTTTGCGCCGCAGCTGGTCGGGCGGACCATTCTGGACCTCAAGGACGCCGACGGCCGCACCTTCTTCAAGGAAATGATCGACCTTGGCCGCGCCAGCGGATCGGGCACCGTTCATTACAAATGGGTCAAGCCCGGATCGAGCGAGCCGGCGGCCAAGGTGTCGTTCGTCAAGGCCGTTCCCGAATGGAAATGGCTGGTGGGATCGGGGCTGTATCTGGACGACGTCCAGGCGGCGGTGCGTCAGCAGATCACCGTCTATCTGGCCCAGGCGGCGGCGATCCTGGCGCTGGTGGGCGTGCTGTCGTGGCTTGGCGCGCGTGCCATCGCCGTGCCGGTGCGGCGCCTGACCGTCGCCATGCACGACCTTGCCGCCGGCAAGCTGGACGTGGAGGTGCCGGCGCGCGACCAGGGGGCCGAGATCGGCGCCATGGCCGGTGCGGTGCAGGTGTTCAAGGACAACGCGCTGGCCATGCGCCGCCTCGAGGCCGAGCAGGCCGAGGCCGGCCAACGGGCCGAAGTCGAGCGCCATGCCTTGATGGATCGTCTGGCCGGCGAGTTCGAACGCTCGGTCAAGGGCGTGGTCGGCGAGGTGGCCCAGTCGGCCCAGCATCTGCGCGGCACCGCCCAATCCATGAGCGCCGCCGCCGGTTCGGCCAACGAACGCACGGCCGCCGTGGCCGCCGCCGCCGAACAGGCGACCATGAACGTGGATTCGGTTGCCGCCGCCACCGAGGAACTGTCCGCCTCGATCGGCGAGATCGCCCGCCAGGTGGAACGGTCCAGCGCCATCGCCCACGACGCCGTCACCACCGCCCAGCGCTCCGAGGACATCGTGCGCGGTCTGGCCGAAACCGCCGGCCGCATCGGCGAGGTGGTGACGTTGATCAACGCCATCGCCGGGCAAACCAATCTTTTGGCTTTGAACGCCACCATCGAGGCGGCGCGGGCGGGCGAGGCCGGCAAGGGCTTTGCCGTGGTCGCCAACGAGGTCAAGCACCTGGCCAACCAGACCGCCAAGGCCACCGAGGAAATCGGTAGCCAGATCAACGCGGTGCAGGCGCAAACCCGCGAGGCGGTGGAAGCCATCGAGGACGTCGCCAAGGTCATCGACCAGATCAGCGAGATTTCGTCCTCGGTCGCCGCCGCCGTCACCCAGCAGGGCGCCGCCACCCGCGAAATCTCGCGCAACACCCAAGAGGCCGCCCTGGGCACCCGCCACGTTTCCGACAACGTGGTGGACGTGCGCGCGGCAGCCGTGGAAACCGGCCAATCGGCGGAAAACCTGTTGTCCCAGGCCGAGGGGCTGACCCACGGCGCCCAATCCCTGGAAGACGTGGTGGAACGCTTTCTCAACGGCATCCGCGCCGCCTGAACCGGCCCGCGCGCAAAGGGAAAAGCCCCTTCCGGCGAACCGGAAGGGGCTTTCTTCTTGGACGCCCCCCGAGGGGGAGAGGCACGGAAGGATGAGTGGATGGCAGGGCGGAGCGGCGAAACCGGGCCTATTGTTGTTCTTCTGTCTTGTTCTTCTTCTTGCCGGCGGTTCGGCCACTTCATTCCTGGTTGTTTTCGTTGCGTCGGCGCTGGCTTGCCATCCCATCCATCCGTGCCCCTTCCCCTCGGGGGCAGGTGCCTTAGCGCATGAACATCGCCGTGGTCACAGCGCGGTTCAGCCTGTACATCATAAGCATCAGGCGATAGGGCGCGAACTGGCCCCAGCAGAAGTTCGCCGTATCCATGGCCATGGTCAGGGCCGATGCGGCGGATTGCATGGGGCTTGGCCGATCCGACGGGGTTTCGATGCGGATATTGGTAAACAGCATATGGACCTCTGCGGGCTAAGGGCCGGGGTGGCGCCATAATCATCAAATCGGGCCCTGCGGCAAACCGGACGAAGGGCCGCCGGACCCATTGTCCAGGGGCATAGGCCCAAGGTCGAATTGCACGGAGAATTCCCATGGCGGCCACGCCGGAAGACCTGTTCGCCCATTTCGAGCGCCTGGGGCTGGCGGTTGCCACCCATCACCATGCCGCCGCCTTTACCGTGGAACAGGGCAACGAGGTGTGGGGCGCCATTCCCGGCATCCATTGCAAGAACCTGTTCCTCAAGGATGCCAAGGCGCGGCTGTGGCTGGTGGTGGCGCCGGCCGACCGCCGCATCGACCTCAAGCGCCTGCCCGAGCGCATCGGCTCGGCCCGGCTGTCGTTCGGTTCGGCCGATCTGTTGCGCCAGGTGCTGGGGGTCGAACCCGGCTCGGTGACTCCCTTCGCCCTGATCAACGACGCCGACCGCCGGGTGTCGGTGGTGCTGGACGCCTGGATGATGGCGCAGGAGCTGCTGAACTATCACCCGCTGCGCAACACCATGACCACTACCATTCGCGCCGACGATTTCCGCGCTTTCCTGGAATCCACCGGCCATCGGCCGGAAGTGGTGGAGCTGTAAATCCTCCGACATGCTTGACGATCCCCCTGCCGGCGCAGCATTCTCCGGACGCCTCTAATAAGAATTAGAAGCAATATCGTATTTTCCGGAGGGTTTTTCCTTGCGCTTCCTTCCCTATGCTCTGGTGCTGGCCATGGCCGCGCCGGTCATCGCCTGGCTGCTGATCAACGCCCTGGTCATCAAGGGCACCTCCACCGCTTTCGGCGGCACCGACCTGTACGTGGTGATCAGCCTGGGCGTCTTCATGCTGCTGGCGTTCGGGCTGCTGGCCACCTGGATGGACCGCTTCATCCAGCGCACGCGCGGATAGCCATGATCCGGAACCGTCCGGCGGCGGCAACGCCTTTTGTCGGACGGTTGGCTTTGCCCCGGTTCCATCTTACAGTGCATCCGGGGTAAGGCTGTTTTTCCGGGGAATGACCATGAAGCGTGTCGCCATCGTTCTGACCGTGATGACTCTTGGCGCCTGCGCGTCCGGGCCGGCGGCAAACTCAGGCGGCAAGCCTGCGCTTGCGGTGGCTCAGGCCCCCGGCGGGCATTGGGCGGTGGTGGACGATTATGCCGCGACCGCCGCCGCTTCGCCCTATGTGGGCCAGCCGGTCACCCTGGATGCGGGCCGCGCGGTCGATCCCGCCGGACGGCAGTGCAATGCCCCGTCCTATTGGGAAAGCCGTGGCACGGCCGAGCAGGCGCTGGAAACCTCGCTTCCGCCTCGGGCCGTCCGCGATTCGGCCCCGCGCAATGTCCTCACCGTGACCTGCGCCGGGCAGCCGTTCATGGTGCTGGTGACCGAGCCCGACGGCAGCTTCCTGACCCGCCAGAACGATCGGGTGCTGCGCGTGGGCGAACCGCTGCCGTTGGCGGCACCGCAGGCGGTGGTGGAAGCCACGCCCATCTTCCTGCCGACGCGCGAACCGGTTCAAGCCAAGGCCAAGCCGGACCCGCGCACCCTGGTCTACCTGGCGTCCTACAAATCCGAAGCCCATGCCCGCGCCGGCTTCAAGACCCTGGCCAAGGTGTCGCCGGTGCTGGCCCGGCAGCAGCCCATCACCCAATCGGTGGATCTGGGCAAGAAGGGGCAATGGGTCCGCCTTTACGGCATGGCCGCCGACGAAGCCGAGCGCAAGGCCATCTGCGGCCAGTTGGGCAAGCGGGTGGATGAATGCGGCGCCCGTAACCGCGAATAGGCCGTTGGCTCGGCAAGGGGGCGGAAAAACTCTCCCATGGCGCCTTTCTCCCTCTCGTCATGGCCGTGCTTGACACGGCCATCCACGCGGCTCCGCATGAATGCCTTTTGAAACAATGGGATAGGGGGCGGCGCGTGGATGCGCGGGTCAAGCCCGCGCATGACGGAAATGAGGGCGAAAGCCTCGGAACGGTGTTTTCCGCGCGTCGTTAAACCGCCATCAGGCTTTCGGCGGCGGCGCGGGCTTGGTCGGTGACGGTTTCGCCGGCCAGCATGCGGGCGATTTCCTCGCGCCGGGCGTCTTGCGGCAGTTCGTCGACGCTGGTCACCACCTTGCCGGCGCTGACCTCGCGCTTGGACACCCGGTAATGCTGGCGGCCGCGCGCCGCCACCTGGGGCGAATGGGTGACCACCAGAACCTGAAGATCGGTGCCCAGGCGGGACAAGCGGTCGCCCACGGCGGCGGCGACGGCGCCGCCGATGCCGGAATCCACTTCGTCGAAGACGATGGTGGGGGTCGCCGTGGTGCGGGCCAGCACCACCTTGAGCGCCAGCATGAAGCGCGACAATTCGCCGCCCGAGGCGATCTTGCCCAGGCCCGATGGCGGGCTGCCGGGGTTGGTGGCGACCAGGAATTCAACGGCGTTCAGGCCATCGGGGCCCCAGGCGTTTTCCTCGAGCGTGGTGACGCCGGTGGTGAAGCGCGCCTTGTCCAGCTTCAGCGGCGGCAATTCGGCGGCCACCGCCATATCCAGTCGGCCGGCGGCCTCGGCGCGCAGCTTGGACAGCGCGCGCGCGGCCTCCACATAGGTGGCGCGGCTGGTCTGTTCGGCCTTGGCCAGCTTGGCAAGGTCGTCGCCGCCGCCGTCCAGCGCCGCCAGCTTGGCGGCCAGATCGGCCCGCAGCGCCGGCAACTGGTCGACCTCGACCAGATGCTTGCGGGCGGCGGCGCGCAGGGCGAACAGGCGTTCCTCGATCTTTTCCAGATGGCGCGGATCAAGGTCGATGTCGGCCGAGACGTGCTCGAGCAGGCCAACCGCTTCGGCGGCTTCCACCGCCGCGCGATCCAGGGCGGCGATCACCGGCGCCAGCTTGCCCTCGGCCTTGTCGGCGACGCGTTCGAGATTGCGCTGGGCGGTGCGCAGCGACGCCTCGACCTCGCCCTTGTGGCGCAGCGCGGTCATGGCGGCGTTCATGGCCTCGACCAGCTTTTCGCTGTGCTGCAACAGGGCGCGCGACTGCGCCAGTTCGGCATCCTCGCCCGGCTTGGGGTCCAGCGCCTTCAGCTCGTCATGGGCATGGCGCAGCGCCTCTTCCTCGGCGCGGGCGCGCTTCAGCGTCTCTTCCGCCTGGGTGCGGGCCTTGGCCGCCTGCCGCCACGCTTCCCACGCCGTGCGGGTGGCGCGCCGCGCCTCGGCCGAGCCGGCGAAGGCGTCCAGCACCGACAGGTGGGTATCGGGGTTCAGCAGGCCGTGGCTTTCGAACTGGCCGTGGATTTCCACCAGTTCGTCGCCCACCTTGCGCAACAGGCCGACGCTGACCGCCTGATCGTTCACATAGGCGCGCGAACGGCCGTCGGCGGTGACCACGCGGCGCAGCAGCAGCGGGCCATCGGCCACGTCGATATCCTGCGCCGCCAGCAGCACGCGGGCGGGGTGAAAAGGCGGCGGGTCGAATTCGGCGATGACGGTCAGTTGGGGGGCGCCGTGCCGCACCAGACCGGAATCGGCGCGGGCGCCCAGCGCCAACGACAGCGAATCCAGCAGGATTGATTTGCCGGCGCCGGTTTCGCCGGTGAACACCGACAGGCCGCCGCCGAATCCCAGATCGAGCCTTTCGATCAGGACGACGTCGCGGATTGACAGCGAAACCAGCATCGCCGGCCTACCACAGACCCAGCCAGCCCGACGAGTCTTCCTTCTGGGCGTTCTTGCCGGTCTTGACCAAGCTGAAGGAATCCTCGTACCAGTCGCTGCCCGGGAAGTTGTGGCCCAGCACGGCGGCGGTGCGCTTGGCTTCGTCCTCGAGGCCCAGGGTCGAATAGACCTCCACCATGCGGTGCAGCGCCTCGGGCACGTGGGTGGTGGTCTGGAAATTATCGACCACCGCCTTGAAGCGGTTCAGCGCCGCCAGCCACTGGCCCTTGCTCTGGTAATAGCGGCCGATGGTCATTTCCTTGCCGGCCAGGTGATCGCGGGCCAGATCGACCTTCAGCCGGGCGTCCTTGGCGTAGGTGCTGGCGGGAAAGCGGTCGACCACCTCCTGCAGGGTCTTCATGGCCTGCTCGGTCATCTTCTGGTCGCGATGAACGTCGGTGATCTGTTCGTAATAGCACAGGCCCTTGAGGTAATAGGCGTAGGGCGTGTCCTTGTTGCCGGGATGCAGCTGGATGAAGCGGTCCAACTGGATCAGGGCGTCGTCGTACTTGTTGCGCTCGTACAACGCATAGGCGGCCATCAGCTGGGCCTTGGTCGCCCACACCGAATAGGGATGCTGCCGCTCGACCTCTTCGAAAGCCTTGGACGCCTTGAAGTATTCGTCCTTTTCCATGAGGTCCATGGCTTCGTTGTAAAGCTCCTCGACCGGGCGCTCCACATAGTCGTCCTTTTTGTCGGAGCAAGCGGCCAGCGCGGTGGCGACGGTCAGGGCCAACAGGCCGAGACGCGGGCGGCGAAGAGCGGAGACGAAACCGGTCATGAAATTCCTTGGGCCAACGCGGTATCCCTGGTGGCGGCGACTATACCACGTGCGGGGAGTAGGGGAAGAGGGCGTTGGGCCGTCTCCGTTCTCGCGTGTCGGCCCGCCCTTCGCCGGAAGCCCAAAGAAAACCCCGCCTTCCGGAAAGGCGGGGTTGTTCGTCCAGCAGAGGGTGCCAGCTGAAATGGCGGGGATCAGCCGTTGACCACCAGCGGCTCGGGGGCCGGCAGCGACAGGTGGGCGCCGGCGGCGGCCGAACCGGGGGCCATGGTGGTGTAGGCCCAGGCGGTCTGGTCGGCGAACAGGGCGCGCAGCAGCTGGTTATTGAGCGCATGGCCCGAACGGACGCCGTGGAAGGCGCCCAGGATGGGGGCGCCGGCCAGCGACAGGTCGCCGACGGCATCCAGAATCTTGTGGCGCACGAATTCGTCGGTATAGCGCAGGCCGTCGTCGTTCAGCACCTTGGTGCCGGTCGAGTCGATGACCACGGCGTTGTCCAGCGAGCCGCCACGGGCCAGGCCGTGGGCGCGCAGCATGGCGACTTCCTGTTCGAAGCCGAAGGTGCGGGCGCGGGAAATCTCGGACTTGAAGCTGCCCTTGGACAGGTTGACCGAGAATTCCTGGCGCGAGATCGCCTGGCTGGCGAAATCGATCTCGAAATGCAGCGAGAATGCCGGCGAGGGGGCGAACGACGCCATCTTCTCGCCATCGGTGACGGTGACGCGCTTGAGAACGCGGATGGCGCGGCGGGGCGCGGCCTGCTCGACGGTGCCGGCGCATTCGATCAGGAACAGGAACGGCGCGGCCGAACCGTCCATCACCGGCACTTCGGCGCCGTTGATCTCGATCAGGCAGTTGTCGACGCCGGAACCGGCCAGCGCGCTCAGCAGATGTTCGACGGTGCCCACCTGCACGCCGGCCTCGTTGACCAGGCAGGTGTTCATGCGGGTGTCGCCCACGTTCGACCACAGGGCGGGAACGATGGCGCCACGGCCGGCGATGTCGGTGCGCTTGAAGCGGATGCCGGTGTCGGCCTCGGCGGGGTGCAGCACCATGGTGACCTTGGCGCCGGAATGCAGGCCGATGCCGGTGCAGCCGATGGCGGTCTTCAAGGTACGCTGACGAAGGACGGTATGCTCGGACATTTCGGGGGAGGACTTGAAGGCGGCGACTACGTCGGATTTTGAGAACTTCACGACTTCACCCCATCCTTACCCCTGGCCGCTGTCCGGCGGAAACTGGTCGCCGGGACCGGGGGCACTGTTTCGATGGTCCTGTTCTACGCCGGCCTTCTCAATCGCTCAAATCAATCATTGTTTCGCTTTGTTACACTGCAGCATTGGCCCAAACCCAAGGAAAAAGGCGGGTCCGACCGACCTTTTGGCGGTCGGACCCAAGGCAAATGTCAGCGCGGACAATAAACCCGTTCTATGGCGTCAGTTGGCCTGACGACGCAGGAAGGCGGGGATGTCCAGGTCTTCGGACGCACGGCTGATGGTGGGTTCGCCACGGGGCGCCATGCGGGGCTGCGACGGCTGCGGGGCCGGCGCGGCGGGCTGCTGCTGCTGATAGGTCTGCTGCTCGTGGGCCGGCTGGCGGGCCGGACGCAGCAGACGGTCGAACAGGCCACGGCGCACTTCCGGCTCGGCCTGGCGCTGATGGGGCGCCTGCTTGGCCGGCTGGGCGTCGGCGATGTCCGACACCGCGCGGCTCAGCGACGACATGTCGGGCTGGCTGCGCACGGGGGCGTCCATCTGGGCGCGCGGGCTCATGTCGGGCTCGATGCGGGCATGCTCACGCACCGGCTGCTCGACCGGGGCGCGGAAGCCCAGGTCGCGCTGGGGCGCTTCGTCGGCGATGGGCGCGGCCGCACGGGCCATGGTCGGCTCGGCGCGACCCTGGGGTTCGGCGCGGAAGGCCGGCTCGGGCCGTTCGATGCGCGGCTCGGGGCGGGCGACCTGCCGCTCGACCGGGGCTTCGTCCATCACCCGCTCGACCGGGGCGGGCTTGGGCTGGGCGAGGGCGGCGGTGGCCATGCCGGCCATGGGCGAGGCGACGCGGGCGGCCACCGGCTCGACCGCCGGGGCGACCTGGGTGGTGACCACGGTGGGGCGGAAGCTGGGCTGGGCCGGGGCGGCGGTGCGGATCTGGGCCGGGGCCGGCTGGGTGGTGGCCAGCGAGATCACCGTCGGCTTGGGCTGGGCGGCGGCTTCCGAGGCGATGCCGGTGGCGACCACCGACACGCGCATCTTGCCGTTCAGCTTTTCGTCGAAGGTCGAGCCGAAGATGATGTTGGCGTCGGGGTCAACCTCGTCGCGGATGCGGTTGGCGGCCTCGTCCACCTCGAACAGCGTCATGTCCATGCCGCCGGTGATGTTGATCAGCACGCCCTTGGCGCCCTTCATCGAGGTGTCGTCCAGCAGCGGGTTGCTGATGGCGGCCTCGGCGGCGGCGATGGCGCGCTTGTCGCCGTCGGCTTCGCCGGTGCCCATCATGGCCTTGCCCATCTCGCTCATGACGGTGCGGATGTCGGCGAAGTCCAGGTTGATCAGGCCGGGCATGATCATCAGGTCGGTGACGCCGCGCACGCCCGAATACAGCACGTCGTCGGCCATCTTGAAGGCGTCGGCGAAGGTGGTGCGCTCGGTGGCGACGCGGAACAGGTTCTGGTTGGGGATGATGATCAGGGTGTCGACGTACTGCGACAGTTCCTCGATGGCGCCCTCGGCGGTGCGCATGCGGTGCGCGCCTTCGAAGTGGAACGGCTTGGTCACCACGCCGACGGTCAGGATGCCCTGGTCGCGGGCAGCGCGGGCGATGACCGGAGCCGCGCCCGAACCGGTGCCGCCGCCCATGCCGGCGGTGATGAACACCATGTTGGCGCCGCTGATCTGGGCGATGATTTCTTCCAGGCTTTCCTCGGCGGCGGCGCGGCCGATATCGGGCCGCGACCCGGCGCCCAACCCTTGGGTCACCACGGTGCCCAGCTGCACCCGGCGCTCGGTGCGCGACTGGGTGATGGCCTGGGCGTCGGTGTTGGCGACGATGAACTCGACGCCTTCCAGCTTGGACGCGATCATGTTGTTGACGGCGTTGCCACCGGCGCCACCGACGCCGACAACGGTGATCTTAGGCTTCAGTTCCGCGGGCGAACCCGGAAGAAAGTTAAGCATTGTGTACCCTCCGCGCTGATGGCCGACTTTTGCGGCCGTTTTGATGGGGTAGTCTTGTTGTTCTTTTTTGTTGGTCTTGTTTATTAGAAGTTGCTTTTAAGCCAGCTTCCCAGCTTTCCCAACCGCGAGCCGCCGCTGTCGCCGGCACTGGCCTTGCGACCCCGCCCGGTGGGCGGGGTGTGGGCCAGCGCATAGCGGATCAGGCCGCCGCAGGTGGAAAAAGCCGGACCGCCCGTGGCTTCGGGCAGCCCTTGGAATCCCACAGGGCGGCCCAGCCGCACCTGCTTGTCGAGAACCAGTCCGGCAAGGTCGCGAACGCCCTGCATCTGGCTGGCGCCGCCGGTCAGCACGACGCGGCGCCCGGCCAGCTTGTCGAAGCCGCCCTGCTCGAGATGCGAGCGCACCAGTTCGAAGGTTTCCTCGAGCCGGGGCTGGATGATCTGGATCAGCATCGAGCGCGGCACCTGATTGGAGGCGCCGTCCTCGTCCTCGCCCACCAGCGGAACCTTCAGCATTTCGCGGTCGTCGGCGGGCGACGGGATGGCGCTGCCGTACAGCGTCTTCATGCGCTCGGCATAGGACAGCGGGGTGGACAGACCGCGCGCGATGTCGTTGGTGACGTGGTGGCCGCCCACGGCGATGACGTCGGTGTGCACCAGCTGGCCGGCCAGGAACACCGCCAGCGAGGTGGTGCCGCCGCCCATGTCGATGCAGGTGACGCCCAGTTCCTTTTCGTCGTCCACCAGGCAGGCCAGGCCCGAGGCATAGGGGCTGACCACGCGGGACTCGATGTCCAGGTGGCAGCGGTGGACCACGGTCTGCAGGTTGCGCACCGGGCCGATGCCGGCGGAAATCACGTGGATGGCGACGCCCAGGCGCTCGCCATACATGCCGCGCGGGTCCTTGATGCCCTCGTTGCCGTCGATGGTGTAGTCCACCGGAATGGCGTGAACCAGTTCGCGGTCGGCGCTTTCGTGATGGGCGCGGCCGTGGTCCAGCATGCGGCGGATGTCGGCCTCGTTGACGGCGTGGCCGTTCATCGACACCTCGACCTTGACGTTGGCCGATTGCGGCGCCCCGCCCGAGACGTTGACCACCACCGCCTTGATGCGTTCGCCGGCCATGTCCTCGGCGGCTTCCACCGACGCGCGGATCGAGTGCTCAAGCTCTTCCATGTCGACCACGGCGCCGCCGCGCATGCCGCGCGCCACCTGATGGCCGATGCCGACGATGCGGGGGGCGCCGTCGTCCTGGACGCGCGCGATGAAACAGCACACCTTGGTGCTGCCCACGTCCAGCGCGGCGATCAGTCCGTTACGCATTCCCCTCGATCCCCCTCAAAGGGCCCTCAGGCCCCGTTGTCCTTGCGCTTGGCCTCGGCCGGGCTGGCCGGGCGCTCGGTCTTCAACACCAGACGGTCGGGCGTGCGCAGGTCGATCATGCTGACCTGACGGTTGGTGACGCCCTTTTCCTTTTCCAACTGCGCCAGCCGATGCCACGCGGCCTCGGCCTGATCCTCGGGCAGCCGCACCTCCAGGCCGTGCTGGGCGTCGTCCAGCATCAGGTTCCAGCGGCGGTTGGCCACCCGGATGGCGGCCTTGACGCGCGGCGCCAGCGCCGGCTCGGACGCCAGCATGCTCAGCAGTTCGTCGGCGCGCACTCCGGCACCGTCGCCCACCACCAGCGGCAAGTCCTCGAAACCGGCGATCGAGCCCGGAATCTGATGGCCGTCGCGGTCCACCAGCACGTGCTCGCCGTTGTTCTGCCACAGCGCCACCGGCTGGCGTTCGACGATGGCCAGATGGATCGAGCCGGGCAGCCGGCGTTCGACGGCGGCCACGCGCACCGACGGAATGGCTTCCAGCCGGTCCTTTACCCGCTCCAGATCGACCGCCAGGATCGGGGCACCGTGGTGGGCGCCCAAGGCGGCGGCCACGTCGTCCAGCGAGGTGCGGCCCCGGCCCGACACGGTGATTTCCTCAATGCGGAAACCGGCGCGGGCGGTCATGGCCAGGGCGGACGTGGTCACGTCCTGCACGCCGCGCTGAATGACGCCCGAATGCCACAGCACGGCGCCGCCCACCACCAGGGCGGTCATGGCGACGCCCCCGGCGGCCAGCTTCTGCAGGGCCGACAGCCGCAGGCGCGGCGTCTTGCGCTTGTGGCGCAGGCGCGGGCGCGGCTCGCCCGCCTCGCGCGGGTCGGTGGCCGGGCGGCTGTGCTTGCGGTGCACCGCATGGTTCGACGACGCGATGCGGTCGTCGGCGGTGATGACGATAT
>DATGXU010000392.1:0-2331 GCA_035298685.1 Magnetospirillum sp.
TGGAGGACTTCCGGGGGACCTGCAAAGCGAAAGGCCCTGCCGTTGCCGGCAGGGCCTTTCAAATTATGGTGGGCGCACAAGGACTCGAACCTTGGACCCGCTGATTAAGAGTCAGCTGCTCTACCAACTGAGCTATGCGCCCGCAGTGCGGAGGCCGGGTTTATAGGGCGAAGCGGGATTCCGTGCAAGGGGAAAATCGGGGGTTTGCGGCGGCGAGCGGAAAAAACCGTTGGCCGCCGCTCCACCTCAGGCTTTGCGGATGCAGACGGTGAAGTCGTTGACCTCGGTCCGCAGCACGGCGGTCTGTTCCGACAGGGTGGCGGCGCTGCCCAGCAGGTTGTCGGCGGCGGCGCTGGCGTCGTTCACCTGGTGCAGCACGTCGGTGATGGTTCGCGCCACTTCCGTGGTGCCGACGGCCGCCTGTTGCAGGCTCTGGCCGATTTCCCGGGTCGCCTCGAACTGCTGCGCGATGGCCGAGGATATGTCCTGGGCGATGGTGTCCATGCGGCTGATGGTGGTGGCGATGTGGCGGATGGTGCCGACCGCGCTGGCGGTCGCGGCCTGGATCGCGTCGATCTGCACGCCGATTTCGGTGGTGGCCGAGGTGGTCTGGTTGGCCAGGTCCTTCACCTCCGAGGCGACAACGGCGAAGCCCTTGCCGGCTTCACCCGCGCGCGCCGCCTCGATGGTGGCGTTCAGCGCCAGCATGTTGGTCTGCGCGGCGATGCTCTGGATCAGATGAACCACCTGGCCGATGCGGCCTGCCGCCTCGGTCAGGCTGGCCACCACTTCGTCGGCCTGGCGGGCTTCCTCGACGGCGGCGCTGGCGATGTTGGTGGAATTGGTCACCTGGGCGCTGATATTGGCGACAGAGCTGGTCAGTTCCTCCACCGCCGCCGCCACCAGGTTCACGTTTACGCTGGCTTCCTCGGTCGCCGAGGCGCCCTGGGTGGCGTGCAGGCGGGTGCGTTGCGACACCTCGGCCACCGCCCGCGCATTGTTCTGCACCGCTTCGGACTCGGCGACCACGTGGCGGACCACGTCCATCACCGTGCTTTCGAAGGCTTGCGCCAGATTGTTCATGGCCTGGCGCTTTTCCTGCTCGGCCCGCAGGCGATCCTGCTCCTGCGCGGCGCGCATGCTGTCCATCTCGATGGCGTTGTTCTTGAACACCTGTACGGCGCGGGCCATGTCGCCGACCTCGTCGTGCTTGTCGGTCGCCGGCACCGCCACCGATTTGTCGCCGCTGGCCAGGGCGACCATGACGCGGGTCAGGTTGCGGATGGGGCGGGCGATGGACCCGCCGATCAGCACGGCGAAGGAAATGCCCAAAAGGATGGCCAGCAGCGGCATCACCACCGCCTGGGTGTTGCCCTTCTGCAAGGCCTGGCGGGCGTCGGCCTGGGTGGCGGCCTGGGTGGCGGCGAATTCGTCCACCACCTGCTTGACCTGCGACAGCATCTGGTCAAGGGACTGCCGCGACTCCGACTGGGCCGCCTTCAGGCTTTCATTGCCTTCCATGGCGTCGGACAGGCCCTGGGCGAAGGTGGCCACGCCGGGACCCATATGGGCCACGAACTTCAGCAGCCGGGGATTGGTGGTCAGGGCGGGGATGGCGTCCAGCACCTCGCGCAGGCGGGCCAACTCGTCCTTGGCGGCGGCGGCGTCGTTGGGGTCGAAGGTGGACAGATAGCGCGACGTGGACATGCGCGTGGCCTGAAGGGCCTGCTGCATGCGCAGCGCCACCTGCTGCAGCTCGGCCTCGCCGCTGGCCACCGACAGATCGACCACCGCCATGGCCGTGGTGTTCAACTGCGCGCCCGACAGATAGGTCTGGCCCTGCCCCTGACGGCGCTTTTCCACCGACGCCACCACCCGCTCGAAAGCGGCGCGGTAACGTTTGGCGGCGGATTGAATGGCGGCGATGCCCTGCTGGTTGTTGCCGCCCTTCTGCAGCAGCGTGTTCAACTCGCCCAGCGCGTTTTCGAACTGGCCCAGCTCGCTTTTGGCGGCGCCCAGCGACAGTTCGGTCTGCTGCACCACGTAGTTCAGGATGACGCGGTCGAGACGTTCGCTCTGACGGGCGAGTTGCGCGGTGACCATGGCGTCCACGCTGGTGTCCATCACCTGGTCGAACTGGGTGCCGATGATGTTGACGTAGCGCATGAACTGCCAGCCCAACAGGCCGACCAGCAGCAGGACCGCCAGAAAGCCAAGCAGGATTTTCTGCTGAACCTTCAGGCGGGCGAAGGGCGAGAACCGGGCGAACGAGGGGGAGATGGCGGCTTGGCAGATCATGGCGCGCACTTTCGCAGAGTGTTCGGTGGCGGG
>DATGXU010000393.1:0-3605 GCA_035298685.1 Magnetospirillum sp.
GGGGCCGACCCAGCCGCGGGTGGGGTGCCTCCAGCGCAACAGCGCCTCGCAGCCGACGATCTCGCCGGTGGTCACCTCGATCAGCGGCTGGTAATGCAGCTCCAGTTGGTCGGTGCCCAGGGCCAGCCGCAGATCGCGTTCGATGATCTTGCGGGCCTGGACCTCGGCATCCATCTGGGCGATGTAGAAGTGGTAGTTGTTCCGCCCCTCGGCCTTCGAGCGGAACATGGCCATGTCGGCATTCTTCAGCAACTGGTCGGCGTCGGCGGCGTCGTCGGGGTAGAGCGTGATGCCGATCGAGGTCGAGGTCAGCACCTCGTGCTCTTCCAGCCCGAACGGATCGGCGATCGAGGCGATCACCGATTCCGCCACCGACGTCGCCCCCACCGGACCGTCCAGGTTGGTCAGGATGATGGCGAACTCGTCGCCGCCCAGCCGGGCCACGGTGTCGGTTTCGCGCACGCAGCGCCGCAACCGCTTGGCCACCGCCTTCAGCAGCAGGTCACCCACGTGATGGCCCAGGGTGTCGTTGATGTCCTTGAACTTGTCCAGGTCCAGGAACATCAGGCCCACCCGATGGTCGGTGCGCTTGGCCTGCAGCAACGCGCTGCGCAGGCGTTCCTGGAACAGCACGCGGTTGGGCAGGTTGGTCAGGGCGTCGTGATGGGCCAGATGGTGGATGCGGGCGGCGGCCAGCTTGCGTTCGGTGATGTCGCGGCCCACCAGCACCAGACCGCGCCGCGAGCCGTCGTCGTTGAACAGCGGGATCTTGACCACGTCGAAGACCTTGGCCCCGCGCTCGACGGTGACCACTTCCTTTTCGTAGCTGATGGGGCGCCCCTCGCGCCAGGCGCGCTCGTCGGATTCCATGCTGGCGCGCAGGAAGTCGCCCTGTTCGCGCGACATGCGGGCAAGCTCATAGCCGGTGCGGCCATGGTAGTCGGTGCCGCTGAGCCCCGCGATCTCCAGATAGAATTCGTTGGCGACCAGCCAGCGCCCCTTGTCGTCCTTGAAGCAGACCAGGTCCGGCATGGCGTTGATCAGGGTGGTCAGCCATTCCTTCTGCTTGCGCAGTTCCTCTTCCGCCGCCTTGCGCTCGGTGATGTCGTGGGCGATGGCCACATACAGGCGCTGGCCGCCCAGTTCCATGGCGCTGACCGACAGTTCCAGCGGGAAGGTGGCGCGGATCTTGCGCAAGCCCATCACCTCGCGCCGCTGGTCCAGCACCGTGTCCAGCACCAGCCGGCCGTCCAAATCCGCCAGTTCGGGAATCAGCGCGGCGATGGACTTGCCGACGATCTGCGCCGGATCATGCCCGAAGATGCGTTCCGCCGCCGGATTATAGGTGCCGATGGCGCCGTCCTCGCCAAAGGTGACGATGGCGTCGGCGGTGTTGTCGACGATGGCGCGGTTGTGCAGTTCCGACAGGCGGTAATTCTCGGCCAACGCCTCCATGGTGCGGGCCTGCTGGCGCAACAGCGCCTCGCGGTGGGCCATGCTGGTGACGTCGAACACCTGAACCAGACAGGCGCGCCCGCCGGCCGCCGCCAGCGGCTTGATCACCACGATCTGGTGCATGGCCTCGACGCGGCCGGGCACGCGGCCCCTCGTGGGTCAGCGGGAACAGCTTCTTGTTCAGCGACGACGACAGGATGGCCGACATGCCGCGCCCCAGCGCGTCGCTCACCGCGCCGGCGATACGGGTTCCCGCCAATTGCGGGAAGACATCGGTCAAGGTGGCGCCCAAGGCGTCCGGGGCGGCGATGCGCGACCCCTTGGCCATCCATTGGTTCCACAGCACGATGCGGCCGCCGCCGTCGATCAGCACCAGGCCGATTTCGCTGGCGTCGGACAGCGCGCGGAACAGGTCGTCGGGATGGATGGATGCCATTGCGGGGCTAGCCGGCCAGACGCGCGGTCACATAGGCGTTGACGGCCTCGACGAAGTGCCGGGCCGAAACGATGTCCATGACGAAGGCCAGATAGCCGTGCACATCCTTTCTCAGCAGCGAGAAATCCACATGCAGGAACATCACCATTTCCTCGTGGCGGCCTTCGGCCTTGGGCTGGCGCAGGTCAAGAATGTGCGAGCTGCGGCCGCGCACATAGATCGGCAACGAGCCTTCGACCGGGGTCGCCAGCTGGTTGGCCAGGCTGCCCAGGCAGGCGTTGAGGATGATGTTGCCCACCTCCAGCAGCGCCTCCTGCTCCAGCTCGGTCAACTGGTCCAGCGGCACGTCGTCGCCCAGCATGTGCCGCACCAGATCAAGGCTGCGCCGTTCCGGGAAGATCAGCAGGATGTCGCCGTAGAAGCGGCCTTCGAAATGCTGGCGCACCGCCACCGAATCGGCGCCCTGGGTTTCGTCCTCCAGACGGTCGGCCGCTTGCGACGGGGTCAGGAAATCGACGAAGGGCACCGACAGATGGACTTCGTCCTCCACCAGTTGCGACAGCGACGCCGCCGCCTGACCGATGGCCACGTTCAGCAGTTCGGTGACGGCGTCGCGTTCGTCTTCACCGATGAAATCGATCATGGCGCGTCGCTGCCAAGAAAGCCCAACAGCTCCTCGTCGCGCAGCGGCTTGTTCAGGAAGCCGACGCCGATCTCCTCGGCCTGATGGCGAACCGGGTCCTGAATGTTGGCGGTCAGCAAGGTGACCGCCAAAGCGGGATCGAAGGCCTTCATGCGGCGGGCGGCTTCCATGCCGCCCATGCCCGGCATGTTGACATCCAGCACCACGAAGTCGGGCTTGACCTGGGGCAACTGTTCCAGCGCCTCCTCGCCGCTCGCGGCCTCGACCACGGTCCAGCCCGGGCGCTTCACCTCGATCACCTTGCGCGTGATCATGCGCGACACCCGGCTGTCGTCGACCAGCAAAACAACCTTACCGCTCATCCAACCTCTCCTGTCGGGGTATGTGCTCGCCCCCCGTTCGGACCGTCCGAGCCACTCCTTCGGTCCGAAAGCGGAATCTATGCTTGACGCGGGCAAGCACCGCAAGCCTAAAGTCCTTGTAGCCAGGCTCTGGCGGGAGGTGTTCATGCTTTCTCATCACGCGGCACTGATCTATGTGATGGTCATGGTGTCGGCCGCCGACCGCAATATGACCGACGCAGAACTGCACACCATCGGCGAAATCGTCAGCTTCCTGCCCGTTTTTCGTGATTACGATCCTGGATTGCTTCCGAAAACAACTATAGCCTGTGCCGAACTCTTGGATTCCGAAGACGGCCTTGACCGCACGCTTGGCGTGATCAAGGCGTCGCTGCCGCCGCGCCTGCGCGAAACCGCCTACGCCCTGGCCTGCGACGTCGCCGCCTCGGACGGCGAAGCCCACCAAGAGGTGCTGCGCCTGCTGGAAATGATCCGCTATCGCCTGGATATCGACCGCCTGACCGCCGCCGCCATCGAACGCGGCGCCCGCGCCCGCTTCATCCGCCCCAACGGCAGCCATTAACGGCGACCTGCTGGCGAAGGCCTTGCAATTCGCCCACGGCAAGGTTAATTTCCCGGCCTTCGCCTCGCGCGAGACCAGATATTGCCGGCGTAGCTCAGTTGGTAGAGCAGGGCTTTCGTAAAGCCAAGGTCGGGGGTTCGAGTCCCT
>DATGXU010000394.1:0-2357 GCA_035298685.1 Magnetospirillum sp.
ATGATTTTCCGATCCGCCATCGCCGCCGTCGCCATGTCGCTGGTCAGCGCCGCCGCCACCGCTGCCGAATTTCGTCTGACCAGTGCCGACATCGCCGACGGGCGCCCCATGTCCGAGCGCCATGTGCTGGCCGGCTTCGGCTGCACCGGCGGCAACGCCTCGCCGGCCTTGAGCTGGAGCGGCGCGCCCGAGGGCACCAAAAGTTTCGCCCTGACCGTCTTCGACCCCGACGCGCCCACCGGCAGCGGCTGGTGGCACTGGGTGGTGTTCAACCTGCCGTCCGCCACCTCCGGATTGCCCGGCGACGCCGGTGCCGACAAGCTGCCCGCCGGGACGGTGCAGGGGCGCACGGATTTCGGCAAGCCCGGCTATGGCGGCCCCTGCCCGCCCGCCGGCGCCCCGCACCGCTATGTGTTTACCATCCACGCCCTGGATGTGGAGCAACTGCCGCTGGATGACCAGGCCTCGGCGGCCATGGTGGGGTTCATGATCAACGCCCACCGGCTGGGCAAGGCCAGCCTGACGCCAATCTTTGCCAGGTGAACGGCGGCCGGCGCTACGCACAACCATATGGGAACAATGGAGTGTGGTCTTCGCGCATGGCTGCCATGTGAACTGGAGGTTTGCGCACGCGGTCGCCTGCCGCTCCAATCCGCCTCGGGTCTTATACTTAGGGAGGAGCCGACATGCGGGATTGGACCATCGGCAGGCGATTGGCCGCGGCCTTCGGCGTGATGATCGTGTTGATGGTGGTCCTGGCGGCTTTGTCCATGCGCACCTTCCAGGGGCTGGCGGAAGGCACGGTGGCGCTGACCGCCGAAGCCGACGTCATGAGCGCGGCCCAGGCCGCCGATCTGGATACCCAGGCGGCCCGTGCCAGCGTGCGCGACCTGATCCGCGACGCCTCGGACAAGAACATGGATGCCACCAAGGCCGCGTTGGCCGAGCTGGAGCGCCAGCTTGCCGCCATGCCCTCGACCGATCCCGCCCAGGCGGCGCTGATCGAGTCGATGCGGGCCGAGTTCTCGCGCTACAAGGCCGGCGTGGCGGCCATGGCCGAGGTGCTGGGCCGCCGCAAGGCCGCCCATCTGGATATCCGCAATTACGGCGACGTCGCCGCGCCGGGCATCGAGCGCGAGGCCGATCAGACCGGCAACGGCAGCCTGATCAAGGCCCATGCCGCCATGCTCGAGGCGCGCCTGTTCGTGCGCCGCACCCTTGAGGCCAGTTCGGGCACCGAGGTCGAGCGTGCCCGCTCGCTGATCGCCCGCACCGGCACGCTGGTGAGCGCCGCCGGGCTCGAGGAACTGGCGGCCGCCGTCGCCGGTTACGGCCGGTCGTACGAGGCGCTGATCGCCCGCAATGTGGAAGTGAACGATAAGTTCGTCGGCCTGGTCGCCATCGGTGAGCGCATGTCGCGGCTGTCCGGCGATCTCAAGGCGTCGGCCGAGAGCCGCCAGGCAGCGGTGCGCGAAAGCGTGCAGCGCCACGAGGCGCAGGCCCATCTGCTGGTGGTGGTGCTGTCGCTGGTGGCCGTGCTGGCCGGCTGTGCCATGGCCTGGGTGATGGGGCGCGGCATCAGCCGCCCCGTCCACGCCCTTACCGCCGCCATGGAACGGTTGGCCCACGGTGACCTGGGCGTGGCGGTGACCGGTGCCGAACGCGGTGACGAACTGGGCGCCATGGCCCGCGCGCTGGCGGTGTTCAAGGACAACGCCCAAGCCGTGGCCCGCATGCGCCAGGAACAGGAACGCGCCGCCCAGGTGGCGGCGGCCGAGCGCCGCGCCGCCATGATCCAGCTTGCCGACAGCTTCCAGGCCACCATCGCCTCGGTGGTGGGCGGCGTTTCGCAGGCCGCCAACGACATGCACGAAGCGGCCGACGAAATGCGCGCCATCGCCGAGCATGCCTCGGCCACCAGCGAACAGGTGGCATCGGCTTCGGTGGAATCGTCGGGCAACGTGCAGACGGTGGCCGCCGCCGCCGAGGAACTGACCGTGTCCATCGCCGAAATCGGCCGCGAGGCCGAGCAGGCCAATGCCATCTCGGCGGCGGCGGTCGAAGAGACCGAAGGCGCCAACCACCTGATCGGCGGGCTGGCGGAAGCGGTCACCCGCATCAGCCAGGTGGTCACCATGATCAACGAGATCGCCAGCCAGACCAACCTTTTGGCGCTGAACGCCACCATCGAAGCCGCCCGCGCCGGCGAGGCCGGCAAGGGCTTCGCCGTGGTGGCGGGCGAGGTCAAGGCGCTGGCCAACCAGACCGCCCGCGCCACCGACGAGATTTCCGCCCAGATCGACCAGGTGCAGGGGGCCACCGACCGCGCGGTCGGCGCCATCACCGGCATCGCCGGC
>DATGXU010000395.1:0-2125 GCA_035298685.1 Magnetospirillum sp.
CGCTGCGGACGCCGGCAATCTGGCCCCGGTGCGCGCATGTCTCGACGAAGTGCTGCAGGCGGTTCGCAATGCCGGCCCGACCGCCGAACCCGCCGCCGCCCTGCGCCTGGCCACCGCCGGTCAATACCTGGTCAACGCCATGGCGGCCGTTCATACGGCGGCGGGCGCCAACATCCAGGTGCAATCGGGCTATGTGAACCTGTTTGAGTCCGTGCAGCCGGCCCTGCAATCGGCACTGACCATGACCTCGCGCATGGAGGTGTTCAAGACGACCATGCCGGTGGCGGTCGTCGGCATGACCGTGGGCGCGCCGCTGGCGCAGTTGGCGGCCCTGCTGGCCAGGCCGGGCAACACATGGGGAAAATGGACCTCGCCGGTCACCGACATCGGCTGCTACGCCTTGTCGGCTCCGGCTTTCGGCAACGCCGACTTCGCCGGGGCCTTCGCGGCGGGCGTTCCCCAGGGCTATACCCTGAACGCCACCGGGGTGGATTTCTTCCCGACCCTGCCCAGCCCGTCGCCACTGCCCGAGGTGGTCATGGCCGGCGTGCAGCGCGCCGTGACCGCCTCGATTCCCGCCTGCGACGATCCGTGGGCCGAACGCACCGCCGAATTCTATTGCCAGGCGCTCGGCTATTCGGCCAAGGCCTTGCGGCCGGCGGGCCGCCCCAAGGGGTGCTGCTGCCGCCGCGCCGCCGACGCCGAAGCCATGGCGCTGACCACCGGCAGCTTGCCGGCCGGGTACAGCGCCGCCATGGCCGCCGACCTGGCCGGCCTGAGCGCCGCCGTGTACCGGCGCTATCAGCACCCCGGCAATCAGGCGACGCTGCCCCCGCAATGGGCCTGGGCCGCCGACGTCAGCGCCAACGACGTGCCGTGGGGGTCGGTCTTCGCCAACGCCACATCACGGACGGTGGCCCTGGTGTTCCGCGGCACCACCTCGGAATACGAGCTGGTCTGCCACATCGACGACGTGAACATCGCCTATCCGTCGTGGCTGCCGGCCACCGCCTATCTGGGCATCGGCCAGGGCATCAACGCCCTGTACGACTCGCTGCGCGGCAATCTGGTGGCCGCCATTGCCACCGGTGTCAGCGCGGCCGGCGGGGGCGCGCCCACCCTGCTGGTGGCCGGTCACGATTGCGGCGGCAACCTGGCCAACCTTGCCGCGCTGGACCTGACGCTGGCCGCCGCCACCCCCGCCGTCGCCGGCACCTATGCCTTCGGGGCGCCGCCCTTCGCATCCTATGCCTTCAGCCAATTCTTCGCCGACAAGATCGCGACCAGCTATTGGATTTGCCGTCATGCCGACGTGGTGCCGCAATTCGCGCTGAATTACGCGACCTATCCGGTGGGGGCGCTGGTGACGCTGATCGGCGACGACGACGACGACTTCAACGGCAATTCCTATCACGGCATCTCGACCTATCTCGCCATTCTGGCGCCTTCGGCCCAGCCGGCGGCGCGGCCCAAGGCCACGCCGCTGCAGCACGTCGCCGCCCTGCCCCAAAACGAGCGCGACGTGTTCGAGCGGGCCTTGGCGGCGCGCGACCTGCACGCCGGCCAGGTCATTCGCGGCGAGCTGGACACCGCCGAAACCGCCGACGGCGTGATGGTGCTGGGATGGTCGCCCACCGGCCGGCAGCCCAGCCATCGGCCGCTGTCCGGTCTGGATGGGCGGCGGCTGGATGCCTATTTCGCGGTCGAGGCCATCCGCGTGCGTCCGGGCCACGAACTGCGCCTGGAAAGCTCGGTCGGGCACGCCATGCATCTGGTCGCCGGCACCATCACGCTTGAACCGGGGGCGCGGCTGTCGGCAGCCGCCCGTAGCATTATCAACGTGGGCGCCCTGCGCGGCACCCCCGAGGGCGCGCGGTACTGTACCGTGGCGGCGATCGGCTGCGATGGAACCACTGGCTACCAGGGCGCAACCGGCAGCACCGGCGCGAGTGCGACAGACTCCTTTGCCGCCTCGGCGGGCGGCAATGGCGGCAATGGCGCCCCGGGCGGCCGGGGCGGAGATGCCAACGACCTTACCTGTGTCGTGGGCACCATTTACGGACAAATTCAGGTGCTCGCCCACGGCGGGCAAGGCGGCACGGGCGGCAAAGGCGGGATGGGCGGC
>DATGXU010000396.1:0-9157 GCA_035298685.1 Magnetospirillum sp.
CCCGTTCCGCCATCACCTCGATGGGCAGGCACCCCTCGAAGTAGGGCACATCCTTTTCCCATTCATGGAACGGCATCTTTTCGCCGGCCAGCAGGGCGTCGATGAAGGCGTAATACTCGTCCTTGCTAAGCGGGCAGTTGATGTAATCCGAGCCCTCGCCCTTGTCATAGCGCGACTGGAACCACGCCTTCGAAAAGTCGATGCTGTCCTTGTGGACGATGGGGGCGATGGCGTCGAAGAACGACAGCGAATCCTCGCCGGTCAGCGTGCGGATGGCCTCGGCCAGGGGCGGCGAGGTCAGCGGACCGGTGGCGACGATCACCGAATCCCATTCCTCGGGCGGCAATCCGGCCACTTCCTCGCGCACGATGGTGATGTTGGGGTGGGCGGCCAGTTCGCGTTCCACCATGGCGGAAAAGCCGTCGCGGTCCACCGCCAGCGCACCGCCGGCCGGGACCTTGCAGAAATCGGCCGCGCGCAGGATCAGCGAGCCGGCTTTGCGCAGTTCCTCGTGCAGCAGGCCGACCGCATTATAGTCGGCGTCATCGGAACGCAGGGAATTGGAACACACCAGCTCGGCCAGCCCATGGGTCTGGTGGGCCGGGGTGGTGCGGTGAGGGCGCATTTCGTGCAAGACCACGGGAACGCCGGAACGGGCGAGCTGCCAGGCGGCTTCGCAGCCAGCCAGCCCGCCGCCAATGACATGGACGGTGCGGATCATGGCTCACGACATAAGCCCGGCGGGCGCCGCTGTCCAGCACCTTGACTTGACGCCGTGGCGCAGCCCGCACCATCTGCGCACATCATGCATGCCGCACTGCCCAGCATTCCCGGTTTCGAGGTCGCCGCCAGTTCGCGGCCGCGCAGCCGTGGCGGCGGCGATTACCATGCGGTGTTCACCTCGCCCGGCCGGCGCCGCATGACGGTGGCCGTGGGCGACGTGGCGGGGCACGACGCGACCGCGGCCCGTCTGGTGGAGATTGCCGGCGGATTGCTGAAATCGCGCGCCGCCATGCCGGGGCGGTTGGGGGAGTTGATGACCTCCATCAATCGGGGCCTGACCCGGCACCTGCGATGCGGTCGCTACATGACCCTGTTCCTGGCGGTGATGATGGCGGAGGATCGGTCGATCCACTGGGTCAGTGCCGGGCATGCGCCGGTGCTGGCCTACGATCCCATGGCCGACATGTTCGCCGAGGTCCCCGGTCACGACATTCCCTTGGGCGTCGATCCGGAATGGACCTATCGCGAGTTGGACCACACCGGTTGGGCCGCCGGGGCACTGCTGGTCATCGGCACTGACGGCATTTGGGAAGCCCGCAACCCGTTGGGCGAGATGTACGGCCGCGAACGGTTGATCGAGCGTGTCCACGCCGCGCGCACGCGCAATGCTGCCGCCATCGTGGCGGCGGTGGATGCCGACCTTGCCGGCTTCCGGCGGGATCGCCCGCCCGATGACGATGCGACCCTGTTGGTTGTGAAGGCGGTTTAGCGGCCTTGGCCGTTCTGCGCCCCGTTGTCGACCGACTGCAACGTGGTCACCATGGCGGCCGAATGGGACAGAAGCGGATTGTGCAGCGCCGCCGAGCCCTGCAAGCCCTTGGCGGTTTTCCGGTCGGCCGCGTCGCCGGTGGTTTTGTTGCTCGTGTCGAGCGGACCGAAGGAATAGGACGACAAGGCGGCGGCAGTGCCGCGTTGCGTCGGGCGGGTGGAATGGCTGTCGGCGCGGTCCTTGCGCTGCAGCAACTCGTGGGCGGGAACGGCGGTGACGGCCTGCATGGAAAAAGCTCCACGGTGATAGTTCGGGCTCTCCAGACCCATGCAGGCGCCATGCCACCTCTAGGGCATTGAAAAACAAGAAAGGTGTTTCGCGACGGGTGGGAAAAACCTGCCGGTCCGGAGGAAACGGCCTATATCTGAAGGCCATTTCTTCCTGGCCAATGTTGGGGTATAAGCAAGCACCGCCAGCCACCCTATCGAGTGGGAAAAGCACTACCATGGCCAAGAAATATTATGTCGTGGGCGGCGAATACGCCGACACCGGATTCACCCAGATCGCCGCCGGACACAAGGAAGAACGTTTCGGCCCCTTCGACGAGCGCGAGGCGCACGTGTGCTGGCGCGCTCTGACCGGCAAGACCGTGGACAATGCCATGGTGCGCTATTTCATCCGCGCCGATGACGAGACCGCCGCCGACGAGTGGTTCGTGGTGGGCGGCGAATTCGCCGACACCTCGTTCGAGACCATCGCTACGGGCAAGTCGCTGGAAAGCCATGGCCCGTTCAGCCGCCAGGATGCGCTGAACAAGTGGCGCGAGCTGACCGGCAAGACGGTGGACAACGCCATGATCCGCTACGATCTGTGTTCGGCCGCCGAGTTGCTGAAGCGCAAGGCCGGCTGATCCGGTGCGGGCTTCCCGACTGAAACGGGAAGCCCCTCAGCCCGGCCGCTCCACCAGCATCGAGCGGATGAGGCCGAAGAACACGGCGGGGGCGCCGGCGCCCTCGTACATCCAGCCCACATGGATGCCGCAGCCCTTGCACAGGGCGATGCGCCACGTAAAGCCGGCAAACCAGGTGAAGCGGTGCGAGGCGTTGCCCACCGCCACCGCTCCCGGCGCGTCGCTGAAACAGACGACGCGGAACAGAATTCCGGCAGGATTGAACAGCACGTGTTCGTGCTCGCCGTTCATGCGGATCCCCAGCCGGGCCCGGGTCATGAACTGGCCGCATTGCGCGCAGTAATAGGCGACGCCGCCGGAACGCTCGTCCTCATGGGTATGGGTGACGAGGTCGACGGCGTCGCGCGGCATGCCTATTCGGTCCGTTGGATCAGGTGATAGCCGAACGGCGTCTCGATCACGTCCGACACCTGGCCCGGCTGCAGGGCGAAGGCGGCTTCGTCGAATTCACGCACCATGGCGCCACGGGGAAACTTGCCCAGGTCGCCGCCTTCTTCGCCCGAGGGGCAGTCGGAATTCTGACGCGCCAGCTCGGCGAAATCAGCGCCATTGGCGATTTCGCTCTTCAGCGCGGTGATGCCCGTCAGCGCCTCGTCCTTGGAGCGGGTGGCGGTGGAGCGCATGGAGCCCTTGTACATGAGCAGGATGTGCGAGGCGCGGATCTGAGACGCCATGGAATTCTCCCAACAACAGATATAACGAAGCGGCGACCATAGCAGGCCACGGGGGAGGGATGTCGATCCCAAATTATCCCGCCAGCATGTGCACCAGGATCGCGGCGGTGGCGGCCACATTGAGCGATTGAACCCGGCCCGAGCCGGGCAGGGTGGCCACGTCCTCGCAGGCGGCCAGGGTGGCTGGCGGCAGGCCGTCTTCCTCGTTGCCCAGCACGATGGCCAGCGGGCGGTCGCCTCTCGCCAAGACCTGCCCCAGCGGCCGGTGCGCGCCCAGGGCGGTGCCGACGACGCGATAAAAGGGCTTCATCCGCTTCAGTTCCACGGCCAGATTGGGCACGCGGATGACCTCGACCCATTCCAGGCCGCCTTCGGCCACGCGGAACGCGGCCTCGGACGGCAGCGACTGGCCGGGATGATCGGATACCAGCAGGCGCGGAAGGCCGAAAAAGGCCATGGTGCGCGCGATGGCGCCAAGGTTATGGGGATTGCCGACGCCGTCGAGGATGACCAGGGGCTGCCGGGCCTTGGCCCACAATTTCATCTCTTCGGCGTCGAAAATCGGCACCGGCTTTGGGCGGGTGACGGCAAGGATGCCGCCATGCAGGGGGGTGCCGGCGATTTTCGTCAGCTCGTCAGTTGACACGAACCGGTAGGGCTTGCGCTGGGCCGCCATGGATTTGCAGAACTCGCCGGCCTGGGCCTTGGTGCGCTCGTCGAAGAACAGGCGAAGGGCGCGTTCGGGGGCGTGGGCGAACAAGGCCTGCACCGCCGGCAGGCCGGCGACCTTTTCCGTGTCTTCCTGCGTTTGACGGCGCTGCGGTTGCTGCTGCGGCTTGTGCGGGCGGGGTGGTCGTGCCATGGATGATGCCGTTTGGTAATGGAGCCAGTGTTTTGCCCCGCCTGATCCTGTTCAACAAGCCTTATGACGTGCTGACCCAGTTCAGCGACCGCGAAGGCGGACGCCAAACCCTCAAGGACTTCATTCCGGTACCGGATGTTTACCCGGCGGGGCGGTTGGATCGTGATTCCGAGGGGTTGCTGGTGTTGACCGACGATGGCGGCCTGATCGCCCGCATCGCCAACCCACGGCATAAGCTGCCCAAGACCTATTGGGCCCAGGTGGAAGGCGTCCCGTCCGAGGAGGCGCTGGAAAAGCTGCGGCGGGGCGTGATGCTGAACGACGGCCCCACGCTGCCGGCCGGGGCACGGATCATGGACGAGCCGCCGGGGCTGTGGCCACGCAATCCCCCCATTCGCTGGCGGGCCAACATTCCCACCACCTGGGTGGAGTTGACGTTGCGTGAGGGGCGCAACCGCCAGGTCAGGCGAATGACGGCAGCAGTGGGATTTCCCACGCTGCGGCTGATCCGCTGGGCGGTTGGCGACTGGACGCTGGAGGGGCTGACGCCGGGAGAATGGCGCGAAGTGACGGCGGCACCCGAACGGCGCCGCCGCTGACTGGCCTATCGCTTGAGCGGGAAGCCGAACGAGTGGGCCTTGAGGCCCGCCGTGGCGGCGCGGGTCATGGCGACGCCAACGGCATATTGCGTGGTGAGATAGGGGCTGTTCTTCACCGAACGGGCGCCTTCGACCCGCTCTTCGTTCATCGCCTCGTCAATCTCACGGAGTTCGGCCGGCCCAAGCATGGTTCAGTCCCTTTCAACCCCACAGTGAATGGCCGATTTAGAAATATTATTTCTTACATTCGGCCTTGGTGGTTCACTTATTACCAGACCTGTCATTGCGATGCAACATATTTCAGGCCCAAATGGGGTAGGCGCCTTAGTCCAAAGGGATGGGGGTAGCCAAATGTCAGGCGCGGCGTTTTGCCTTTTTTCCAAGGTAAGGCGCAAGGTACTGACCGGTATAGCTTTCCCGGCAGGCGCCCACCTCCTCGGGCGTGCCGGCCACCACCACCCGGCCACCGCCGTCGCCGCCTTCGGGGCCCATGTCGATGATCCAGTCGGCGGTCTTGATGACCTCGAGATTGTGCTCGATCACCAGAACCGTGTTGCCGCCCTCGACCAGGGCATGAAGAACCTCGAGCAGCTTCCTTACATCCTCGAAATGAAGACCGGTGGTCGGTTCGTCCAGGATGTAAAGGGTGCGGCCGGTGGCCCGGCGTGACAATTCCTTGGCCAGCTTGACGCGCTGGGCTTCACCGCCCGACAGGGTGGTGGCCTGCTGACCCAGGTGGATATAGTCCAGACCCACCCGCTGCAGCGTCACCATCTTGTCGCGGATGGCGGGAACCGCCTTGAAGAACTCGGCCGATTCCTCGATCGTCATATCAAGAACGTCGGCTATGTTCTTGCCCTTGAAGGTTATTTCAAGCGTTTCGCGGTTGTAACGCTTGCCCTTGCAGACGTCGCATTGAACGTAGACGTCGGGCAGGAAGTGCATCTCGATCTTGATGACGCCGTCGCCCTGGCAGGCCTCGCAGCGGCCGCCCTTGACGTTGAAGCTGAAGCGGCCGGCCTTGTAGCCGCGCGCCTTGGCTTCCGGCAGTTCGGTGAACCAGTCGCGGATGGGGGTGAAGGCGCCGGTATAGGTGGCCGGGTTGGATCGGGGCGTGCGGCCGATGGGCGACTGATCGATATCGATGATCTTGTCCAGATGCTCGATGCCTTCAATGCGATCGAAGGGCGACGCCTGTTCGCGGGCGCCCATCAGCCGGCGGGCGAGCGCCTTGTACAGGGTCTCGATCACCAGGGTGGACTTGCCGCCGCCCGACACGCCGGTGACGCAGGCAAAGGTTCCCAAGGGAATGTCGACGCTGACGTTCTTGAGGTTGTTGCCGCGCGCGCCCACGACGCGCAGCGTGTTGCCGTTGCCCGGCCGTCGGGCGGCGGGCACGGTGATGCCGCGCTTGCCGGTCAGGTATTGGCCGGTCAGGCTGTCGGGGTTGTCCATCACCTGCGCGGGCGTACCCTCGGCCACGATCTGGCCGCCGTGGATGCCGGCGCCCGGCCCCATGTCGATCAGGTAGTCGGCAGTGCGAATGGCGTCTTCGTCATGCTCGACCACCACCACCGAATTGCCGATGTCGCGCAGGCGCTTCAGCGTCGCCAGCAGACGGTCGTTGTCGCGCTGATGCAGGCCGATGGAGGGCTCGTCCAGCACGTACAGCACGCCGGTCAGGCCCGAACCGATTTGGCTGGCGAGGCGGATGCGCTGGCTTTCGCCGCCCGACAGGCTGCCCGAGCCACGGCTGAGGGTCAGGTAATCCAGGCCCACATCCATGAGAAAGCCCAGCCGGTCGTTGATCTCGCGCAAGATTCGGCGGGCGATTTCCTTGTCCTTGGGGCGCAGGTGCTGCTCCAGCTCGCCGTACCAGGCATGCGCCCTGGCGATGGAGAATTCGGACACTTCGGAAATATGGAGCCCGCGCAGCTTGACCGCCAACGCCTCGGGCTTCAGGCGGGCGCCGTTGCAGCTCTCGCAGCAGGTGGTGGCCTGAAAGCGCGACAATTCCTCGCGCACCCATGACGAATCGGTCTCGCGGTAGCGGCGCGCCATGTTGTTGATGACGCCTTCGAACGGCTTTTGCGTGGTATACGAGCGGAAGCCGTCCTCGTATTTCAGCTCTACCGCGTCGGTGCCCGAGCCGTACAGAATCACCTCGCGCCCCTTGACCGGCAGGCGGCGCCAGGGGGTGTGCAGGTCGAAGCCGTAATGGCGGCCCAGCCCCTCAAGCGTCTGCAGATAATATTGCGAGGTGGAGTTGGCCCACGGCGCCACGGCGCCGTCGTGCAAGGACAGGTCTTCGTCGGGGACGACCAATGCGGGGTCGAAATAAAGCTTCACCCCCAGGCCGTCGCAGGCCGGGCAAGCGCCGAACGGGTTGTTGAACGAGAACAGCCGCGGCTCGATCTCCTCGATGGTGAAGCCCGATACCGGACAGGCGAACTTGGCCGAAAAAGTGGTGCGTTCACCGCTTTCGGCGTTCTCGGCGATGCACAGGCCGTCAGCCAGGTTCAGCGCCGTCTCGACGGAATCGGCCACACGGTTGCCCAGGCCAGGTTTCACCACCAGGCGGTCGACCACCACCTCGATGTCGTGCTTCTTTTTCTTGTCCAGCGCGGGAACGGCATCGATCTCGTACAGGGTGCCGTCCACCTTGACGCGCTGGAAGCCCTTCTTCTGCAGCTCCAACAGTTCCTTGCGGTACTCGCCCTTGCGGCCGCGCACGAAGGGCGCCAGCAGGTAGAGACGGGTGCCCTCGGCCATCTCCTCGATCCTGTCAACCATCTGGCTGACAGTCTGGCTTTCGATGGGCAGGCCGGTGGCGGGGGAATGCGGGATGCCGACACGCGCCCACAACAGGCGCATGTAGTCATAGATTTCGGTGACGGTGCCGACGGTCGAGCGCGGGTTCTTCGAGGTGGTCTTCTGCTCGATGGAAATGGCGGGCGACAGCCCCTCGATGCTTTCGACGTCGGGCTTGCTCATCAGTTCCAGGAACTGGCGGGCATAGGCGGACAGCGATTCCACGTATCGGCGCTGACCTTCCGCGTAGATGGTGTCGAAGGCCAGCGACGATTTGCCCGAGCCGGACAGGCCGGTGACGACCACCAGCTTGTCGCGCGGAATATCCACATCGACGCCCTTCAGATTGTGCTCGCGCGCACCGCGAACGCGGATGAAGCCCGACATCAGCTGTTCACCTTTTGTCATCGTGGGCGGCGATGTTAGAGGCATTTGAATGTGGATGGAAGTCCGTGAACCGTGCCCCGGAAAAAGAAAAGGCGGCCCAGTCTACGCCGGGCCGCCTTTGTTGGCTTCAATTCAATCAGAAGGGGATTTCGTCGTCGAGATCCGGCGGGGGCTCCCAGCCCGATCCGCCGCCACGGTTGCTGCCGCCCTGGTTGCCGCCGCCCTGGTTGCCGCCGCCGCCCGACGAGCGTTGGCCGCCACCGCCACCACCACCGTAGCCACCGCCACCGCCGTAGCCGCCGCCACTGCCGAAATCGTCGCCGCCACCCGAGCCGCCGCCTTCGCCGCGGCCGCCCAGCAGGGTCAGCTCACCCTTGAAGCGGCCGATCACCACCTCGGTGGTGTAGCGTTCGGCGCCTTGCTGATCGGTCCATTTGCGGGTCTGCAGCGCCCCTTCCACATAGACCGAGCTGCCCTTGCGCAGGAAGCGTTCGGCGACGTCGGCCAGGTTGGGGTTGAAGATGACCACGCGGTGCCACTCGGTCTTTTCCTTGCGCTCGCCGCTCGACCGGTCCTTCCAGGTTTCGGAAGTGGCGATGTTCAGGTTGACGATCTTCGAACCGTCCTGCGACGTCCGCACCTCGGGGTCGCGGCCCAGATTGCCGACCAAGATAACCTTGTTTACCGACCCAGCCATTGTCCCGGTGCTCCTTGAAACATTACGAGCCGGGACAATAGCCGAAGGCCGGTGACGGATCAATTGGCCGTGACCGTCCGCCGGCCGCTGGCCGGGCGGGGTTTGGGGCGGGGCAGGGGCGGCTGGTTCAGCACCTGCTCGGCGGCGATCTGCTCCAGGGCGGCCTGCGCCGGGGTCGGGTCGGCCGAGGTGGCCAACGCCGTGCGGTAGGCGTCGGCCGCGCCGGTGCGGTCGCCCAACAGATACAGGCTGGCCCCCAACCCCATCAGGGAATCGGCGTTGCCCGGCCACATGGACAGCCCGGCGTCATAGGCCAGCACGGCCTCCCAGTAGCGGCCGGCCCGATGCAGGGCATAGGCGGATTTCACATAATCGGGTTGGCGTGCGGCCGCCGGCACCTCGCCGGGCTTGAGCGCAACCAGCCCCCATTGGCCGGAATCCGCCCACAGGCGTTCGAATAGCCCTAACGACATCCGTTTGCCGGCCTGGTTGCCGGCGTGGAGGATGACCTGGCCCTGCGGGCGGTCGAAGCCGACGGCGACCACGCAATTCCACAACGGCTTGCTGTCGACGCCAAGGTTCTGCACCACCAGCACGGGGTGGCCGGCGGTCAATTCGGTGATCATGGCGGCGGTGCCGGTAAGGGGGTAGGCAAGGCGCCCGTA
>DATGXU010000397.1:0-8076 GCA_035298685.1 Magnetospirillum sp.
GGTGCTGGGGCGCGCGTCGGGCAGGTGGTCCATTCAGCTGACCCGCCGGCTGGACCGCGCCGATGGCGGCTTTGCCGGCGTCGTGGTGCTGTCGCTGGACCCGCAATACCTGTCCGATTTCTACGGCTCCATCGACGTCGGCTCGAAGGGCGCGATCATGCTGGTCGGCCGTGACGGCGTGGTGCGTGCGTCCTCGGATGGCTCGGTGGGGCGCCCGCTGCCCGAGGGCGCCGCCGATCCGCTGTTCGCCGCCGGTGCCGGCAGCCAGCGCGTCACCGGCCCGCTGGACGGCGAAATGCGCATCGCCAGCTTCCGCGCCTTGGGCGAGCTGTCACTGGCGGTGTGGGTCGGCCGCTCGCAAGCCGAGGTGTTGGCGGGGCACGCCGACACGGTGCGCGCCTATCTGCTGGTGGGCGTGGCGGTCACCGCCGTGCTGGGGGCCGCGCTGCTGTTGCTGTACCGGCTGGTGCGCGGACAGGAAATCATTGCCCGCGACCTGTCGCGGAAAAAGGCGGAATTGCTGGCCAGCCGCGAGCGTTTGCGCCGCTATGTGGCCGATCTCGAACGCATTGCCGAGGTCGCCGCCCACGACCTGCAGGAACCGCTGCGCCGGGTGGTGTCGTACGCCCAGTTGCTGTCCACCCACGCCCAAAACGCGCTTGATGCCGAAAGCCGCGACTATGTGGCGCATGTGGTGTCGGGCGCCCAGCGCATGCGCAAGCTGGTGCAGGACCTGGAAGCGTTCGTGGCGGTCGACCACATGCCGCTGGCCGAGGAAGTGGTGTCGGCGACCGCCCCCATGCACGCCGCCGCCGCCGGTATGGTCGAGGAGATCCGCCGCGCCGAGGCCACCGTGCTGATCGACGCCTTGCCGGCGGTCGCCGCCGACGAGCGCAGCCTGACCGAGATTTTCACCCAGTTGATGGATAACGCGCTGCGCTACCGCAGTCCCGATCGCAAGCCGCTGATCCATGTGACGGCGCGGCGGGAAGAGGAGTACGCGGTGTTTTCCGTCCGCGACAACGGCGTCGGCATCGACGACCACCATCTGCCGCGCATCTTCGAGATTTTCCACCGCCTGCACGCCGTCGATGATCAACACGGCTGCGGCACCGGCATCGGCCTGGCGATCGTTCGCCGCATGGTCGAGCGCCTGGGCGGCCGGGTATGGGTGGAATCGCAGGCCGGGCAGGGCAGCACCTTCAGCTTCACCATCCCGCTGACGGTCGCCGGTTCGGATGACACCAGTTCCGGTCAGGAGGTGCAAGCCGCCTGACCACGGTGCACAGTTCCTGCTGGCCGTCCCCGAACCCCAGCGCCGGCGGGAATTGCGAGAGGAGCTCCGGCCCCCAAACGGAGCTCCTCTCAATCGCACCGGAAAAGTTCGAAGCATCCCGGCGGTTCGTCCCCGAACCCCAAGAACCGCAAGGATGTTTCGTGAGGGGGGAGCGGTCCCCAAACGCTCCCCCCTCGTACCCGCCGTTCACCTCGGGATACGTCCCCGAACCCCAGTGTCCCGGGTGGAGCGAAGGGGGGAAAGTGGTCCCCAAACACTTTCCCCCCGAATCACATCAGGCTTCCTTGGCGGGAAGGCCCCACTTCCCCGTCTTCTCGCGGCCCCGTCTTCTCGCGGCAACGCCGCGGAAGGCGGGGAACGGCTTTTTCGCAGGCGGGGAAAGCGGGCGGATGTCAGCCCATCAGGCTGCGGCGGTCGTCCATGACGCGGCGCAGGATGGGGGTGATGATCAGTTCCATCGCCAGGCCCATCTTGCCGCCGGGCACCACGATGGTGTTGCGGCGGCTCATCCACGAATCCTTGATCATCTGCAGCAGGAACGGGAAATCCACCCGAAAGCGGTCGGGCTTGCGGAAGCGGATCACCACCAGGCTTTCGTCGGCGGTGGGGATGTCGCGGGCGATGATGGGGTCCGAGGTGTCGACCACCGGCACGCGCTGGAAGTTGATGTCGGTCAGCTTGAACTGCGGCACGATGTAGTGAACGTAGTCGTGCATGCGGCGCAGGATGGTGTCCATCACCGCTTCTTCCGAATAGCCGCGCACGCGGGTGTCGCGATGGATCTTCTGAATCCATTCCAGATTGATCACCGGCACCACGCCGATCTTCAGGTCCACGTGCTGGGCGACGTTGCAATCCTTGGTCACCACGCAGCCGTGCAGGCCTTCATAGAACATCAGGTCGGTGTCGGGGGGCAGGTCCTCCCACGGGGTGAACTCGCCCGACTTGACGTTCAGGTGGCTGAAGCGGCGGGCTTCCTCTTCGTTGTGGATATAAAGGCGGCGGCGGCCCTGGCCGGTTTCGCCGTAGCGGCGGAACACCTCTTCCAATTCGCCGAACAGGTTGGCGTCGGGGCCGAAATGGCTGAACGTGCGCTGGCTTTTGCGTTCGGCTTCGGCCAGCGCCTTTTTCATGTCGACGCGGTTGAAGCGATGAAAGCTGTCGCCTTCGACGATGGCCGGCTTGATGCCCTCGCGCCGGAACATGTGCTCGAAGGCTTCCTTGACGGTGGTGGTGCCGGCGCCGGACGAGCCGGTAACAGCGATGATCGGGTGCTTCCTGGACACGGGGTCATTCCTGTTGCAAGCCGGGCCACGTTATCGCCCGCCTTCCCCATACTCCAATTCGGGGTCACGCACCTTCAATTTTTCGCGCCAGCCAGGATACAGGCGGTCGGAATCCTCGGGAAAGCTCAGGAATGCGTCGCGCAGGTCGGAATGGTCGGCGGCATACTCCACCAAAGGAATGCCGTCGCGCCACGCGTCTGCCGCCTGCCGCAGCGAGCGCCCGCCCGCCGCCGGCCCGCCCAGATGGCCGAACACGCCGCCGCCCGAGGTCTGGATCACATTGGCATGGCCCAGGTTATCCAGGAAGCCGGGCAGGCGGATGGCGTTCATGCCGCCCGAGATGATCGGCGTTGTCGCCTTCATGCCGTGCCAATCCTGCACGAAATGGGTGCCTTCGGCGCGGTCGCGTTCCAGCATGTAGGCGACGCAACGTTCGCAGGCGGCGCCCTCCATCTTGCCGAACCCCATGGTGCCGGTATGGATGCCGCTGGCGCCCTGCAGGCGCGCCATCTTCATGTGGGCGAGCACCGAATAGCCGCGCTTGGACTGGCGCGAGGTGACGGCGCCGTGGCCGGCACGGTGGTAGTGCAGGAACTGCCCGGGAAAGTATCGCCGGCACAGCGACACCGCGCCGGGGCCGCCCACATAGCCGTCCACCAGAAAGGCCACGTGGCTGGCGTCGCGGCCGAAGGTTTCCAGAATGATCTCGCCCCGGCGGATCATCTCGAACGGATCGTCGGCGGTGATGTTGGCGGAAAAGATCTTGTGCTGGCCGGTCTGATCCTGGGCGCGGCGCATGGCCTGGGCCACCAGTTCCATGGTTTCCCTGAGCGGCGCGAACACCTGGTTGCCCTGGGGTTCGTCGTTCTTGACGAAATCTCCGCCCAACCAGAATTGGTGGCAGGCTTCGGCGAAGGGTTGGGGCCTCAGGCCCAGCTTGGGCTTGATGATGGTGCCGACCACCATGCCGCCGTCCACGTCGGGGCGCTCCAAGACCCGCCACAGATCGGTGATGTTGCGCGCCGGCCCGTCGAAAGCCAGCAGGAAGTCGCGCGGCAGGTGAAAGTCCATCAACTTGGCATAGGCGACGTCGGCCATGCCCTGGTTGTTTCCCACCAGCAAGGTCAGCAGCGACACCACCATGGCGCGGCCGTCGCCCACATTGCGGTCGAACAGCTCGACCGGAAAGGCGATCTTCATCAGCACCTCGCCGGCTTCCAGCGGCGTCACGTCGTAGACCAGCGCATCCAGCGCGCGGGTGAACGGGTCGGTGGTGCAGACTTCCACATTGGTGCCGGTCGAGGATTCGGCGGCGAAGTGGGCGGCGGTGGAAACGGCGTCGAAACCGGGCTTGGGACGCATGACATAGGCGGCCAGCACGTGCCGCCCTTCGCTCAGCAGCGCCGCCTCGTCCAGGCCCGGCCTGCAATAGCGTTCGGATTGGTCCATGGCGTTCCCCCCGCGGCCGGCTGGTTCCGGCGTCGGCAGCAGCATGCCGTCTGGCCGAGGGTGGGGGAACACCCATGCGGGGTGGTTCCGCCGCTTACACGGGTAGGCGGCGGACTACCCGCGGGTCACACCGCCTTGGAATGGCGCTGCTCGCCCTTCTTCAGATAGCGGTCGAAGGCCGAGGCGACGGCGCGCACCAGGGTGCGGCCTTCGTCGGTGACGGTGATGCGGTGGCCGTCCACCACCGCCAGCCCGTCTTCCTGCATGGGGGCGATGGCGGCAAGCTCGGCCTCGAACTGGTTGGCGTCGGCGCCGTACTGGGCGCACACCTTGTCCAGGTCGATTTCCAGGTCGCACATCAGCGTCATGATGATGGCCCGGCGCAGCCGGTCGTCGTCGTTCACCGCCACGCCGCGCGCGGTGGCAAGGCGGCCGGCGGCGATGGCCTCTTGGTACAGGTGGATTTCACCCATGTTGGCCACATAACCCTGCGGCAGCGAGCCGATGCCCGAGGCGCCGAAGCCGATCAGGGTGTCGGCGGTGTCGGTGGTGTAGCCCTGGAAATTGCGGTGCAGGCGCTTTTCCGCCAGCGCCACCGCCAGTTCGTCGTCGGGGGCGGCGAAGTGGTCCAGGCCGATCTTGACGTAGCCCAGGCCCTCGAGCATGGCGGTGGCCTGCTCGTATTGTTGCCAGCGGGTGTCGGTGTCGGGCAGCGAATCCTCGGGGATCAGGCGCATGTGCTTCTTCATCCACGGCACATGGGCATAGCCGAACAGGGCGATACGGCGCGGGCGGAAGCCGTGGGCCTTGTCGATGGTGCTCAGCAGGCCGTCCACGGTCTGGTGGGGCAGGCCATAGACCAGATCCATGTTGATCTGGGGCACGCCGTGCTTGCGCAGCCAGTCGATGACGTTGGCGGTCACCTCGTAGGGCTGGATGCGGTTGATGGCCTTCTGGACCTTGGGGTCGAAATCCTGCACGCCGATGGAGGCGCGGGTGACGCCGGCGCTGGCCATGGCCTTCACATAGGCCTCGTCGGCGGTGCGCGGGTCCAGTTCCACCGCCACCTCGGCGTCGGGCTTGACGATGAAGCGTTGCCGCAACGTGTCGACCGTGCGGACGAAATCCTCGGGCGACAGGATGGTCGGGCTGCCGCCGCCGAAGTGAATGTGGCGGGCGGTCATGCGGGTGGGCAGTTTGTCGGCCACCAGCGCCACCTCGCCCAGCAGCGCGTCCATATAGGCGGCCACGGGGGCGTAACGCTTGGTGATCTTGGTGTGGCAGCCGCAAAACCAGCACATCTCGGCGCAATAGGCGATGTGCAGGTACAGCGACAGCTCCTCGGCCGGGTCGATGCCGGCCAGCCACTGGCCATAGGCGTCGGGGCCGATGCCGGGATGGAAATGCGGCGCCGTCGGGTACGAGGTGTAGCGGGGAACGCGAAGGTCGTACTTCGCCGAAAGGTCGCGGCGCATGGCGGCATATCCCGAACTGTTCAAGGATGCCGACCCTACTCCGGACCCGGCAGGCATTTCAACACCGCGACGGGCGGGGGCTTGGCGCGTCCTGCCGGCGCCCACCCGGATGGATAAGGAATTCCCCGGCCGAGCAGGCGGGAATTCTTGCGGGTACGTCCCCGGCGCAAACAGGTTGCCCATCCGAGAGCCCTTGCTCTCCGAAAGGGCGTTACGGTTTTGGAACGGCGAACGATAGAGTTCGAGCCACGGCACCCGGAATTTTCCGCGAATAATCCGGCCGTGCCGTGAGAGTATCAAAAGTACTCCGCTTCATTACGCGCAAATCGAAATCACAGGCCGCGCTGTTGCATGCCAGTCGTCGCTGGCATGAACGAGGGCGGCCGGCAGTCCGAACCTTGCCCGATAAAGGAGTGCGCGATGAGACGGCTGCTCAAGCCTGTTCTGGGGCTTGCGGTCATCGCCCTTGGCGGCTGTGCGCCCGGGAACGTGACGAAGACCAACGTTGATCCGCTGTTCGGCACGCCGGTCACCAACAACGACACGCCCTATTCGCGCTGCCTGGGCGCCCTGGGGCTGTTGCCGGGCAACAACCTGCCGGTGTTCGCCGTGGGCGAAGTGGCTGACAAGACCGGCCAGTTCCAGGCCACCGGCAACGGCACCTCGACGGTGCTGAGCCAGGGCGTGTCGGAAATGGTGATGAGCGCGCTTTACAAGACCCGCAAGGCCAAGCTGGTCGAACGCTACGATCTGCGCATTCCCCTGGCCCAGGCCAAGATGGCCGAACAGAAGCTGACCAACACCGAGGCGGCGATCCGCCCCGGAACGGTGCGCGGGTCGGACTTCGTGCTGATGGGGGCGTTGACCGAGCTGAACTACAACATCGTCTCGGGCGGCGCCCGCCTTGCCGTGGGCGGCATCGGCGGCGGCAGCCGGACGGTGGTGATCAATGTCGGCCTGGACCTGCGGGTGGTGAATTCGCGCACCTTCGAGGTCCCCTACGTCACCAGCCTGCAAAAGCAGATTGTCGGCTTTGAGGTGGAAGCCAACGTCTTCCGCTTCTTTGGCACCCAACTCGTCGAGTTCGACGCGGGCATGCGCAAAAACGAGCCCGTGCAGCTTGGCGTGCGTTCCGTCGTCGAAATGGCGGTCTACCAGATCATGACGGACTTTCTCGGTCTTGCCCAAACGCCCGAGTGCGCGCTGGTCAAGACGAAAGCCATGGAAGGCTATCTCAAGGAAGGAGAAACGAAATGAAATCGACGCGCAAGTATGGGCTGATGGTTTCCGTTGCTTCGGCTTTCGCCCTGGCGACGGCGCTTGGCGGTCAATCCGCTTCCGCGAAGCCGCTTTTCCCGCCGGTGATCGACGAAATTCCGGGCGGCGGCGCCGATTGCTGCAGCCTGGACTGGAATTTCGGAACACGCGGCGTCACGGTCAACCTGGCGTCGCCGGTCTTCACCTTCGGTGCGCTCAGCGAAATCTGCGCCGACCAGAGCTTTAGCGGAACCCAATCCTCCGTCTCGCTGGCGGGCCGCGTCAACGCCGCCGGCATCAGCAATTCCGCCAGTTCGGTCGCCAACGTGATCAGCCTGAACGGCGGTCAGGATGGCGACACCACCGTGCGGTCGTCGTTCCCCGGCGTCGTCGACGCCGTGCAGTCCTCTTACGGCACCCAGCATGCCCTTGCCGTGTCGTGGGACGGCACCGCCACCGATTATCGCGGTTTCGAAAACCTCGCCACCGCCGCGTCCAACGTGGTCAGCGTCAACACCACGTCGCTGGCGCTGCTGGACGTGACCCAGACCGTGGGCAAGGAAGGTGCCCCCTCGGCCTTCAACACCGCCGCCGTCCTTCGGCGCGCCCACGTCACCGATGGCAACTTGAACAATGCGTCCTCGTCGGTGGCCAACGTCGCCAGCTTGGATGTGGCGCCCTCCACCTATGGCGGCACCAGCCTGGCCCTGGTGAACGTGACCCAATCCGCCAACGCCAACATGTGGGCAGCCACCAAGGGCATCGGCGCGACCGTGGGCGGCAACTTCACCAACACCGCCACCTCGGCGGCCAACGTCATCAGCGTGATCAACAAGTGACGTGGTCGGGGGCGGGGCCTGGCCTCGCCCCCGTCCTTTCGTCGGCATCGGTGAAGGAGAAGGACCATGCCTCTCAAACACACCATGGTTGCCGCCAGCCTGGTGCTGGCCGCCGCGCCCCTTGCCCAGGCCCAACTGGTCGGAAACGACGGCTGGGGCTATTCGGCCAACAATCGCGGTTACCACGCCCAGGGCCAGTTGCTGAAGCGGCAAGCGGGCGGCGGCGGTGGTGGCTATGGCACCACCATCATCAACAATTCCACCACGGTGGGGAACATCGACCAGATCAGCCAGGTGCTGGGCGATGGCGCCACGGCGGAAATCAACACCCACACCTCGCAAACCTCGTCGGGCAGCCAGTCGTCCACCGCGACCGGTTCGGGCGCGCTGGTCCAGGGCGGCGGGGGGCGGAAATGACCACTCTCAGGCTGGCGGCCACCACCGCCGTGGCGATGATCTGGCTGGCATGGGGC
>DATGXU010000398.1:0-1827 GCA_035298685.1 Magnetospirillum sp.
TCCAACCCGATCATGCTAATTTCGTTCATGGACGGCCCCCGTCTTCAAGTGGTGAGTGTTCAACGACCACTTTGGCGCATTGCGACGCCGGTGAGCAGGGGCCGTCCACCCCATCATTGCGGGCGCGGCCAAGCGGGTGGATACCCGCGCCCGGCGAGGGAAAATCGTGAAGGTTGGATCGCGATGCACATTCTGGGCATTGCGATCTAACGAACAATGCGCCATTGGCCGTCGGGCATCAGGCACGCGGTGCCATAGGCCGGCTGCGAGGCACCGTCCACCCTGACCGTGGTCTGGTATTCGCGGCAGTACCGCCCGGACGGGTCGGTGTAGGGCGGCGAGGTGGGAATGGCCTCGACCGGGCTGGGGTTCACATAGACCACCGGCGGCGCCGGCGCGTACACCACTGGCGGCGGTGCCGGATAGACCATGATCACCCGTGGCGAGCCGTAATAGGAATGGGGATGGTGGCGCCAGCGCCAGTCGTCGCCGTAACGCCAATCGGCACGCGCGCCCACGCTCAAGCTCGCCAGAACCAGCGCCAGGGCGGCGGTGGAAGCCACGCGGAACATAGCCATCCTCCGTTTCGGATGAAGGCCGATCCTTCATCGCCAGGATACGCCATTCCAGCCCGCGATTGTGGCGCGTTTACGGTCCGTCAGATGGTTAATCCGTTACCACCTGTGGTCATGGCATGTCCACAATGGCTTACCCCCGCCGCGTCGGAACGAATATAAGGAAATGCCCCTAGGCGTTGGAATCCCACCCCATTTCCCCACCCATCCGGCCTATGCGCCTACCCGATGGAGTTGGCACGGCTCTTGCGGAAGGGAAAACAGGCAACCGAGAAGAAGAATATCGGGAGGCTCGGAACCGGGCGCGCCGCATCACGCCGCCGCCGCCCTTTCCGCCCCCTCCCGGCATTCGTCAGACCAAGCCCTTTGAGAGGTGGGGTAGACCGATGTACGACGACAGCGCCAACATTATCGAAACCGACGTCGAGACCCGTTTCGGCGTCTCGCGCCGCGATTTCATGAAGTTCTGCGCGGCCATGGCCGCGACCATGGGTCTGCCCAAGGGTGCCGACGCCCAGATCGCCGAGGCGATCACCAAGAAGGACCGCCCCTCGGTCATCTGGCTGCATCACCAGGAATGCACCGGCTGTTCCGAGTCGCTGCTGCGCTCGGAACACCCGACCCTGGAAAAGCTGATCCTCGAGATCATCTCGCTGGACTACCACGAGACCCTGTTCGCCGCCGCCGGCCATCAGGCCGAGGCCGCCCGCAAGGCCGCCATGGAGAAGAACAAGGGCAAGTACCTGCTGGTGGTGGAAGGCGCCATCCCCATGAAGGACGGCGGCGTCTACTGCAAGATCGGCGGCCAAACCTCGCTGGAGCTGACCCGCGAAGTGGCCAAGGACGCGGCGGCGGTGATCGCCATCGGCTCGTGCGCGTCTTGGGGCGGCATGCCCTCGACCCCGCCCAACCCCACCGGCGCCACCGGCGTGGGCGAGGCGCTGGGCCGCAAGGACGTGGTGACCATCCCCGGCTGCCCGCCCAATCCCTACAATTTCCTGTCCACCGTGGTCCACTTCCTGACCTTCGGCAAGCTGCCGGCGCTGGACGACAAGAACCGCCCGATCTTCGCCTATGGCCGCCTGATTCACGACAATTGCGAGCGCCGCGCCCATTTCGACGCCGGCCGCTTCGCGCTGGAATTCGGCGATGCCGGCCACAAGAAGGGCTATTGCCTGTACAAGCTGGGCTGCAAGGGCCCGGAAACCTATGCCAACTGTCCGGCCATCGGCTTCAACGACGCCGGTCAGGC
>DATGXU010000399.1:0-2454 GCA_035298685.1 Magnetospirillum sp.
CATGGGACAAGGTTTAAGCTGACGACGGGGCCCGGCAAACGCCGGGCCCCGTTCTCATTTCGGGATCAGTTCTTGCCCTTGTGGCCGTGGTCGGCATCCTTGCGATGATCATCGGACCGGCCCAGGTTGGGCACATTGTTCTTCTTCGCCTTGCTGCTGACGGCCGGCGAATCGTCGCCGGGCAGGCCGATCGCCTTGTTGAGGGCGTCGTTCGCCACCTTGGAGGCGACGTCGCCGGCCGCCTGGGTCACGGTGCTGCCAAAGGTAGGTTCTTGGCCGGTTTGGGCCAGGACGGGCGAAGCGGCCAGCAGGGCGGCGACGGCGGCAAGCGAAACATATTTCATGGTGAGCAACCCCCAATAGTTGAGGCGCGCATTCTGACGAAGCCAAGCCGTTTCGTCAAAAAGCACTCTTGGGGTATGATTGCCGCCGTTTTCTAAGCTCAGGCATTGGGGACCGACATGCGCATTAGGGTGATGGTGGCCGGATTGGCGGCATTGACGGTGGCGGGGTGCATCAACCCCGACCTCAACCGCGAGAACGCCGCGTTGTCGGCACCGCCCGGCCTGGCCTTGCCCATGAAGGCGCGGGCCATGCTGTACATGTCGCAACGCGACCTGGAACGCCCGTTGATCATCCAGGCCACCCGCTTCCGCAACGAGGAAACCTCGGTGAAGGACGGCCGCGCGCTGGAACGCGCCGCCCGCGCCGTGCTGGCCCAGGCTTTCGCCACGGTGGAAACCAACAATGCCGCCATGCGCCCGCAATTGGTGGTCAAGGTCATGGGCTCGCCCAAATATTCGCGCCTGGACGCGGTGATGAAGATCGGCTGTGGCATCGACGTTTACCAATCCGACGGCGCCCTGCTGGGCAGTTATGTCGCCCGCTTCGACAGCAAGGACGGCGTTGATTTCAAGGATGCGCTGGAACCGGCCTACAAGCTGTGCCTGAAATCCGCCGCCGACCAGATGCTGGCGGAACCGGCGATGGCGCGTTACGCCAAGACCGGTTTCCCCGAGCCCTCTGCCGCCGCCTATAAAAGCTATATGGAAACGCTGGGCTTCCGCCCCTGAGGCACCCCCGGCCGTGCCGGCGCAAGACGTCGGCACGAATGCGCGAAGCACCAAAAAGCCGAGCCCCGCGGGCGATTCAACGCACTGCGCGGGGCTTTCGGTCTTGGGCCGGCGCGGCCCTAATATTCGGCGGAACGCCGATAGAGGTATGTCGGTACTGTGTAAATCGTTGGTGCCCTATTCAAGCGCACCTTCAAACTTACCCGGTGGCGTCATGCCGGTAACACATCCTCCTCACCGGTTCGCTCGCCCCACCTGGGGCAAAGTGTTGGCCGGTTGACTTGAATACTGCCGGAGTAACCGCCCAACTCCTCCTGTTTTGCTATGGGCTTATTATGCCCCCGCTGACCGCACCGAGTCAAGTGGTCGCACCAAAGCGAGGTCTGCGCAAAAGAAAGGACACGGGCGTGGCCGGATGGCAGGCGCCCCCACGCCCTTGGTCCCTTCAGACCAGTACGAAATCCGCCGCCGCCACCGGGTCGCCCTGGATGGTCGCCACCACCACGGGCTCGCTGTCGCCGCCGCCATCCAGCAGCAGATGACGGCTGTCGGCATCGAAACGCAGAGTGCCGCCGCCCACCGTGGCGGCGTCCACCTCGATGTGGTCCAGGCCGCTTTGGAAGTCGCGGATGGTGTCGCCGAAATCCAGCCGGTCGGTGAAGACGAAGGTGTCGGCGCCGCCGCCACCGCGCAGAACGTCGGCGCCCACGCCGCCGGTCAGGCGGTTGGCGCCGTCGTCGCCCATCAGGGTGTCGGCCGACAGCGAGCCGATCACGTTCTCGATGCCGCGAATGGTGTCGATGGCGCCGCCGCTGTCCAGCGCCTCGCCCGAGGCCAGGCTGATGCGCACCGGGCCGGCGCCGGAATAATCGGCGGTATCATTGCCGCTGCCGCCTTGCAGGGTATCGGCGCCGTCCCCGCCCACCAGCACGTCGTCGCCGCCCCGGCCGATCAGCAGGTCGTCCCCCTTGCCGCCTTCCAGACGGTTGGCGCCGGCATCGCCGCGCAGGGTGTCGTTGAAATCGGTGCCCACGGCGCCGACGATGGCGATCAGGGTGTCGTGGCCGCCATCCCATTCGGTGGCGGTTCCCTCGGCCAGGTCCACAGTCACGGCGCCGTCCTGGCCCGCCCAGGTGGCATAGGCGCCATCGCGCCCGCCATCCAGCACGTCGTCGCCCAGACCGCCGCCCAGCAGGTCGAGCCCGCCGCCGCCGACCAGCCGGTTGTCGTTGTCGTCGCCCATCAAAGTGTCGCCGAACACCGAGCCGGTGACGTTCTCGACGTTCTGGACGAACTCGAACACCCCGCCGGCCACCACCGACGACGTGGCCAGATCCACCGAGGCCGGGCCGTCCTCGACCCCGAACGCCAGGGTATCGGT
>DATGXU010000400.1:0-12597 GCA_035298685.1 Magnetospirillum sp.
GTGCTGCCGACCCAGGCCGCCGGCACCGGCGCCGAACAGAACGCCAGCCAGGATGCCGGCCTTGCCGCCGCCGCGCCCCAGCCGGGCAGCGCCGCCGCCAACGCCCAGCAGGCCCCGGCCGCCCAGGCCCAGCCGTTCGACGCCATCCTGGCCGCCCAGGTGGAAGCCACCACCGGCGCCCAGGCCGACGCCGCCGCGCCGCAGCCGCAGAACAATCAGCCGGTGGCCGCCCTGAACGGCGTCGGCGCCACCAGCGCCGCCCAGAAGGCCCAGGCCCCGCAGGCGGCCCAGGCGCCGCGCCAGCCCCAGCTTCCCCAGAACCAGGAAGTGATGGATCAGGTCAAGGTGCAGATCGCCAAGCACGGCAAGGACGGCGACACCATCAAGGTGCAGTTGAAGCCGGTCGAGCTGGGCGCCATCGAGATCAAGCTGGACGTGGCCAAGGACGGCACCGTCTCTGCCGTGGTGACCGCCGACAACAAGGACACCCTTGATCTGCTGAAGAAGGACCAGAGCAGCCTGCAGAAGGCGCTGGAAGATGCCGGCCTGAAGGCCGACACCGGGTCCATGACCTTCAACCTGCGCGAGGGCAACCAGCAGCAGGCCAATCAGCAGCAATCCACCGGCAGCGGCATGGGCCGCCGCCGCGCCCGCCTGGAAGCCGCCGCCGCCGCGGATGCCGCCAGCGCCAAGGCCGCCGCCGCCGCCCAGGCCCGTTGGGGCATGAGCCGCTCGGGCGTGGACATTCAGGTTTAAGGAAGGGCATCGCATCATGACCACCACCGCAGCCCTGACCGGCACCTCCACCACCGACACCAGCGGCTCGAAGGCCGTGGCCAGCGGCAAGTCGCTGGCGCAGAACTTCGACACCTTCCTGACCATGCTGACCACTCAGCTGAAGCATCAGGACCCGCTGTCGCCCATGGACTCGACCCAGTTCACCAACCAGTTGGTGCAGTTCGCCGGCGTGGAACAGCAGATCAACGCCAACTCGAACCTCGAGAAGCTGATCGGCGCCACCAACCTGAACACCAAGTCCCAGGCCATCAGCTATATCGGCCACACCATCGAAGCCGACACCCCGGCGGTTCCGCTGCAGGACGGCAAGGCCAGCTTCTCGGCCACCCTGGCCGACGACGCCGTTTCGGCGTCGGTGGTGATCAAGAATGCCAAGGGCGACATCGTTGCCAACCTGCCGCTGAAGGTGACCACCGATCGCCAGGAAATGACCTGGGACGGCAAGAACAGCGACGGCCAGCAACTGGAGGACGGCTTGTACACGGCATCCATCAACGCGCGAGACGCCAACGGCGACGAAGTGGAAGGCGCCGTCACCGTGTACGGCAAGGTTACCGACGTGGCGTCCGACAGCACCGGCACCCTGGTCGGCATGGGCAAAGTTGTCGTCAGCATCGACAAGGTGCTGACCGTTCGAGATACCGCCAGCGTCCAGTCGAGCACCGGCTCGAACACGACGACCAATTGACGACTGGCCTAGCGGATAGGAGGTTCACATGAGCTTGTACGGCGCTCTCTACTCTGGCGTTTCCGGTCTGACGGCACAGTCCTCGGCCATGGGCGCGATCTCGGACAACATCTCCAACGTCAACACCGTTGGCTACAAGGGGACGAAGGTCAACTTCAGCACCCTGATCACCAAGCAGGTGTCGCTGACCAACTATTCCCCGGGTGGCGTGCAGTCGCGTCCGCGCACCGGCGTCGACGTCCAGGGTCTGCTGCAGGCGTCCAACTCGTCCACCGACGTGGCGTTGTCGGGCCAGGGCTTCTTCGTCGTCAACGAAGCCGCCAGCCCGGGCGACGGCGACATGTTCGCCTATACCCGCGCCGGCTCGTTCAAGGTCGACAAGGAAGGCTATCTGCAGAACTCCTCGGGCTGGTACCTGCAGGGCTGGCCGCTGACCTCATGGGACAATTCGTTGCAGGCCTCGACCGTGCAGGTGGGCAACACCATGTTCATGAAAGGCTACATGGGCGCCGACGGCCAGATGGTCTACATCAACGACAACATCGTTGATTCCCGCAATCTGCGTCCGCTGAACCTGAACGAGATCGGCGGCACCGCGGCGCAGACCCGCAACCTGCGCATGGGCGCCAAGCTGCCCGCCGCAGCAAAAGTCGGCCACAGCGAATCGCAGGACGTGACCATCTATGACAGCTTGGGCGCTCCCTCATCGGTGCATTTCAATTGGACCAAGACTGGAACCAACCAGTGGGATCTTGAGGCGTTGCCGCCGTTGGGCGCCAAGTCGATGGCGCTGAAGGCCCCCAGCAACACCGTCTATGCCGCCATGGGCCGCCTTGACTTCAACACCCTGCCGGATACCACTGGCACCTTCGCCATGAAGATCAACGGCAACAGCTGGAATTTCAACACCACCGCCGGCGTGTCGGGCTCGTCATTGCGCACCATGTATGCCGACCCCTCGACCTCCAGCTCGCTGGGCGACTTCACTTCGAAGATGACCGCCGAAATCCAGAAGGCGTTCCAGATCGAGTACGAAGCCAATATCCAGACGGCGGCCCCCGTGCCGCTGGGCACCGCCACCGGTGCGCTGGCCACCGGCAGCAACCTGGCCATCACCGCCCCCAGCGGCACCAAATACAACTATTCGCTGGGCGGCATGAGCCCGGTCGCGGCGGTCGCCGCAATCAACGCCGGCACCACCTCACATGGCATCACGGCAAGCTGGAACGTGGCCACCCGCACCGTGCAGCTGAGCAACGGCAATACCTCGGCGGTCAGCGTCTCGGGCAGCGGCGACTTGTCCGATCTCAATACCTCGATCGCCGCTGCCGGTAACGCCAGCACCACCAGCGGCAGCATGGACGTGATGGCGGCCGGCAGCAGCATCACTTTGGACTCCACCTCGCCGCCCACCACCATTAGCTGCGCCGGCCTGACCCGAGCCGAGGTGATCAACCAGATCAACAAGCAAAGCTCGGTTACCGGCGTCTCGGCTTTCCAGTACGGCACCAGTATGGCGCTAACTTGCAACAGTGCGACCACCGTCAACATCACGGCGACGGGCAATATGTCAAATTTCAACGCCACCTCGGTCACCGGTACGGGACGCAATTATTGCGAAGCCCTGGGCGGCACCACCTCGCTGATTTTTCGCCAGTTCGACACCACCAACACCATCGACGTCAGCGGCCTCGATACCCTGTTGACTGGCGGAAAGCCGGCCACCGCCCAGGGTGGCGACCCCGACTACCCCGGCAGCTTCTCGGTCGCCAGCATCTCGATCCCCAACGGCACCGGCGCCAACGCCATCGATTTTTCCAGTACGGGCAAGCCGGAAACCATCAACGTCTCGGCCATGGAGATCGATTGGGCCAACGGCTCGCTCGATATGGCCGGTACCTCCGACCAGATCGGCCTGTTCTTGGGAAGCCCAAACATGGACGACGGCATGACGCAGAAGGACGGCGACTATAAGCTGAATTATTGGAGCCAGAACGGCGCCAAGTTCGGCAATTTCTCGGGCGTGTCCATCGGCACCGACGGCATCGTCACCGCGCTGTTCGACAACGGTGTCACCCGCCCGGTGTTCCAGATCCCGGTGTCCACCTTCGTCAATCCCAACGGCATGGAAAGCCTGACCGGCAACGTGTTCATCGCCACCGACTATTCGGGCGAACCCACGCTGCGCGGTGCCGGCGACGCCGGTGCGGGCCAGGTGAACTCGGCCTCGCTGGAAGCCTCGACGGTGGATATCGGTACGGAATTCACCACCATGATCGTCACCCAGCGCGCCTATTCGGCCGCCGCCAAGATCATCACCACCGCCGACCAGATGCTGGACGAGCTGGTGCAGATCAAGCGTTAACCCTTTTACCCGCGCAAAACTTGGGGGACCACGGGCCAACCGCCCGCTGGTCCCTTCTTTTTTGGTTCTTCACGGAATTCCGGGAGAAACGTCCCTGCTGTCCCTCCGTCATGCCCGTGCTTGACACGGGCATCCACGCGTTTCCGCCTAACTAACTGTTTCCACGCTTGAACTTGCGGCGCCACGTGGATGCGCGGGTCGAGCCCGCGCATGACGAGCATAGGATGCCCCGCCAATCCGCGATGAACCTGTTTTTGCCGCCGGACCGGGATTCTTGTGCCCCAAACGCCACACCCGGCAAATCTTGCCCACCTGTTAACCTCTCATAAATCTTGCGGGGCATAGGCTGCGACCGTGTGGGTGTGTGCCCAGAACTGGCCTTTCCGGGTGGTATCGACGTGAACGCGTTCCTGCAGATGATGCGCGGCCTTGGGCCCATGCGGCTTGCCGCTATCGCCGGTGTCGGCGTGTCGATCCTGGGCTTCTTCATCTATCTGATGAGCCGGGTGGCGGCGCCGCAGATGGAGCTGCTGTACGGCGACCTGGACCTGGGCGATTCCAAGGCCATCGTCGACAAGCTGTCGGCCGAGAAGGTGCCGTACGAGATCCGCCGCGACGGCGCCGAGATCTGGGTGCCCAAGGACCGCAAGATGGATCTGCGGGTCAAGATGGCCGAGCAGGCCATGCCCGCCATGGGCCGCGTCGCCGGCTACGAACTGTTCGACAAGCAAGATACCCTGTCGGCCACCAGCTTCCAGCAGAACATCAATTACGTCCGCGCCCTGGAAGGCGAGTTGTCGCGCACCATCCGCGCCATCGACAAGGTGAAAAGCGCCCGCGTCCATCTGGTGTTGCCCAAGCGCGAGGCCTTCGCGCGCGAGGCCAACGAGCCCAGCGCCTCGGTCATCCTGAAGATGCAGGGCAGCGCGCGGCTCGAGCGCGCCCAGGTGGTCGCCATCCAGCACCTGATCGCCGCCGCCGTGCCCAAGATGAAGCCGTCGCGCATCTCCATCGTCGACGACAAGGGCACCCTGCTGGCCAAGGGGTTCGAGAACGACCAGGAACTGGCCGCCCAGACCGCCGAGGAACTGAAGCTCAAGACCGAGGGCCGGCTGGCCCGCACCATCGAGAACATCCTGGAAAGCTCGCTGGGGCCGGGGCGCGTGCGCGCCGAGGTGTCGGTCGAGATGGACATGTCGCGCGCCGTCACCACCGAGGAGGTCTATGACCCCGAAAGCAAGACGGTGCGCAGCCAGGTCACCGTCAACGAGGATGAAAGCAGCCAGGACGGCGAACCGCCGAACGTCAGCGTCGCCAACAACCTCCCCGATCCCAATGCCAGCCAGTCGTCGGGCAACCGGTCGTCGTCGAAGTCTTCCAAGACCCAGGAAACCGTCAATTACGAGATTTCCAAGAAGACCAAGAACACCGTCCGCGAGATGGGCGAGCTGCGCCGCCTGACCGCCGCCGTGCTGGTGGACGGCGTCTACGACGTGGCCGCCGACGGCAAGAAGACCTATCGCGACCGCACCCCGGAAGAGATCGCCAAGCTGGAAGAGCTGGTGCGCAACACCATCGGCTACGACAAGACCCGGTCGGACCAGATCAAGGTGATCTCGATGCAGTTCGCCGGCGGCGACGAACGCTACACCGCCGAGGAACCGGGCGAATTCATCTTCGGCATGCGCCGCGATTTCGTCGAGAAGGTGGCGTCGAACCTGGGCCTGTCCATCGTCGCCATCCTGTTCCTGCTGCTGGTGCTGCGTCCGCTGATCGGCCGCGCCATCGAAAGCATGCAGGGCCAGGTCGGCCCCGACGGCCGCCGCCTGCTGACCGCCGACGGCCAGGTGGTGCCGCAGCTGACCGGCCCCGGCGCCCCCGCCACCCCCGCCCCCGCTTTGGGCGGCGAGGAAGAGGTGATCGCCGACGAACTGATCGACATCGACAAGGTGGAAGGCCGCGTCAAGGCGTCGTCCATCCGCAAAATCGGCGAGATCGTCGACAAGCATCCCGAGGAAGCGTTGTCGATCATCCGCAGCTGGCTTTACCAAGAGAGCTGAGAGTAGGAGTCCCGCACCATGGCCCGCATGAAAGAGGACTACCGCTCGCTGACCGGCCCGCAAAAGGCCGCGATGCTGATGCTGTCCCTGGGCGAAGAGCATTCCACCAAGCTCTTCAGCATGATGGACGACGAGGAGATCAAGGAACTCTCGCAGATTATGGCCAACCTGGGCACGGTTTCGGCCAATCTGATCGAGCGTCTGTTCGTCGAATTCGCCGACCAGCTTTCGTCCACCGGCTCGCTGGTGGGCTCGATGGAAAGCACCGAACGGCTGCTGATGAAGTCGCTGCCCAAGGATCGCGTCGCCACCATCATGGAAGAAATCCGCGGCCCCGCCGGCCGCACCATGTGGGACAAGCTGGGCAACGTGAACGAGGCGGTGCTGGCCAATTACCTGAAGAACGAATACCCGCAGACCGTGGCGGTGGTGCTGGCCAAGATCAAGCCCGACCACGGCGCCCGCGTGCTGTCGCTGCTGCCGGAAAACTTCGCCATGGAAGTCATCATGCGCATGCTGCGCATGGAGGCGGTGCAGAAGGAAGTGCTGGACGGCGTGGAAAAGACGCTCCGCACCGAATTCATGAGCAACCTGGCGCGCACCCAGCGCCGCGACGCCCACGAGATGATGGCCGACATCTTCAACAACCTGGACCGCAACGCCGAGAACCGCTTCATGTCGGCCCTGGAGGAGCGCAACCGCGAATCCGCCGAGAAGATCAAGGCCCTCATGTTCACCTTCGAGGATCTGGTGCGCATCGACGCCTCGGGCATCCAGACCCTGCTGCGCCAGGTGGAAAAGGACAAGCTGGCCATGGCCCTCAAGGGCGGCTCGGACGCGGTCAAGGACCTGTTCTTCAAGAACATGTCGGAACGCGCCGGCAAGATGCTCAAGGAAGACATGGAGGCCCTGGGCCCCGTGCGCCTGCGCGACGTGGACCAGGCGCAGTCGCTTATCGTCGTCATGGCGAAGGAGCTGGCGGCCTCGGGCCAGATCGTCATCTCGGAAGGCCGCGAGGAAGACGAGCTGGTGTACTAAGCCATGGCATCGTACCGCAAATACATGTTCGACCTCGATTTCGACCGCCCGGCGCACAGCCAGCCGGCGGCCGTGGTCGAGGAGGAACCCGAGCAGCCGCCCGAGCCCGAGCCCGAACCGCCGCCCATGTTCAGCGAGGAGGAGCTGGCCTTCGCCCGCGAATCGGCGTTCGAGGAAGGCCGGCAGGCAGGCTTCGGCGAGGCGCAGCAGCAGACCGAGCGGCAGACCGCCGCCGCGCTGGCGGCGCTGGCCGACCAGATGGCGACCCTGTTCCGCCAGCAGGATGAAGCCAACGAAGCCAATTCCCATGCCGCGGTGCGGGTGGCGCAGGCGGTGCTGAAGAAGGTTCTGCCCGGCGCCTGCGAAAAGCATTCCTTCGAGGAAGTGACCCGCGTGGTGGAAGAGGTGGTCGGCCACATCCTGGACGAACCCCGCATCATCGTGAAAGTGGCCGAGCCGCTGGTCGCCGCCGTGCGCGAACGGCTTGAGGCCGCCTGTCAGGCCCACGGCTTCGAAGGCCGTGTGGTGGTGCAGGCCGATCCGCGCCTGAACGTGGGCGACTGCCGGGTCGAATGGACCGACGGCGGCGCCGAACGCGATCAGGCCCGGCTGCTGCAAGAAATCGAGGCAACGGTGGAGCGCGCGCTGGCGCCGCCGGAACGGCGTGTCGAGGCGGCGTCCTCTGACTTCGCCGGCACATAAGTTTGTGGTGAAAGGGTAACCCCATGGCCGATTTCGACCTGAACGATTTCAACACCGAAGACGAGCGCCCGCCGGAGATTCCGGACGGCCCGCGCTCGGCCCGCGACCTCGAGGCGGTCTACGAAATCCCGGTGCAGGTCTCGGCCGTGCTGGGCAAATCCAGCATGCAGGTCAACCAGCTGCTGAAGCTGGGGCGCGGCGCCGTGGTCGAACTGGACCGCAAGGTGGGCGAGGCCATCGACATCTACGTCAACAACCGGCTGGTGGCACGCGGCGAGGTGGTGGTGGTGGAAGACCGCCTGGGCGTGACCATGACCGAAATCATCAAGACCGACCGCAGCTGACGCAAAGGGGGCTGTCGCCATGCGACTTTTGATCATCGGCGCCATGGACGGCCAGATCGGCGCCGCCAGCCAAATCGCCATGGGCCGCGGCGCCAAGGTCAGCCTGGCCGAGGACGTGGACCAGGGTCTGGATTTCCTGCGCGGCCAGGGCGCCGATCTGGTGATGATCGACGTCCGCCGCGACGTTCAGCGCCTGATCGAATGCGTCGAGGCCGAGCGCATCGCCGTGCCGGTGATCGCCTGCGGCGTCGCCTCGGATGCCTCGGCCGCCGTGCGCGCCATCAAGGCCGGCGCCAAGGAATACATCCCGCTGCCGCCCGACGCCGAGATGATCGCCGCCGTGCTGGCCGCCGTCACCGAGGAAAGCCACGCCATCCTGTTCAAGGACCCGCGCATGGCCCAGACCATGAAGCTGGCCGAACAGGTGGCGGGCTCGCATGCCTCGATCCTGATCACCGGCGAATCGGGCACCGGCAAGGAGCTGATGGCGCGCTTCATCCACAACAAGAGCCCGCGCGCCAAGAACCGCTTCGTCGCCGTCAACTGCGCCGCCATTCCGGAAAACCTGCTGGAATCCGAATTGTTCGGCCATGAAAAGGGCGCCTTCACCGGCGCCGTGGCCCGCCTCATCGGCAAGTTCGAGGAAGCCAGCGGCGGCACCCTGCTGCTGGACGAAATCTCGGAAATGGACATTCGCCTGCAGGCCAAGCTGCTGCGCGCCATCCAGGAAAAGGAAATCGACCGCGTCGGCGGCAACCAGCCGGTCAAGGTGGACGTGCGCATCGTCGCCACCTCGAACCGCAACATGGAGGAAGAGGTCCGCGCCAAGACCTTCCGCGAGGACCTGTATTACCGCCTGAACGTGGTCAACCTGATGCTGCCGGCCTTGCGCGAGCGTCCGCTGGACATCGCGGTGCTGGCCGATCACTTCAACAAGAAATATTCCGAGAGCAACGGCATCGCCTTCAAGCCGCTGTCGGCCGAGGCACGGCAGATGCTGGTCCGCCATTCGTGGCGCGGCAACGTGCGCGAGCTGGAAAACACCATGCACCGCGCGGTGCTGCTGTCCACCGGCAACGACATCGGCCCCGAGGCCATCATCCTGTCGGGCGGCCCGCTGGGCGGCCCCCAGGACCCGGTGGTGGCGCAGGCCGCTTCCGCCGCCGCGTCGGTCATCTCGGGCGCCAAGGGCAATCTGGTCGGCAAGACCGTGGCCGAGGTCGAGCGCGACCTGATCATCGACACCCTGTCCCATTGCCTGGGCAACCGCACCCATGCGGCCAACATCCTGGGCATTTCGATCCGCACGTTGCGCAACAAGCTCAAGCAGTATTCCGACGAGGGCGTGCCGGTGCCGCCCGCCGGCGGCGAGGCCGCCTGATGACCGGTTCGGAGCACTGAAGCATGGCCGAGGGAGGAGCGGCCAACGCGGCCGGCACCGCCAAGGAAACCTGGGGGCGCCTGAACGCCGCCCTGCGGCGTGGCGACGTCATCATGGCGATCGGCGTGCTGGTCATCCTGACCGCGCTGATCCTGCCGTTGCCGTCGTGGGCGCTGGACATGGGGCTGGCGCTGTCCATCACCTTCGCGGTGCTGGTGCTGATGGTGGCCATCTTCATCGAAAAGCCGCTGCAGTTTTCGTCGTTCCCCACCGTGCTGCTGCTGGCCACGCTGATCAGGCTGGCGCTGAACCTTGCCTCGACCCGTCTGATCCTCAGTCACGGACACGAGGGCGTGGAAGGCGCCGGACAGGTGATCGCCGCCTTTGCCAGCTTCATCATGAGCGGCAATTTCGTCATCGGCATCATCGTCTTCGCCATCCTGGTGATCGTCAATTTCGTCGTCATCACCAAGGGTTCGACCCGTATCGCCGAAGTGGCCGCGCGCTTCACCCTGGACGGCTTGCCCGGCAAGCAGATGGCCATCGACGCCGATCTGTCGGCGGGCATGATCGACGAACCTACCGCCAAGGCACGGCGCAAGGAACTGGAAGCGGAAAGCCAGTTCTTCGGCTCCATGGACGGTGCCTCGAAATTCGTGCGCGGCGATGCCGTCGCCGGCCTGATGATCACCTTCATCAACGCCATCGGCGGCATGATCATCGGCATGGTCCAGAACGGGCTCTCGTTCAGCCAGGCCGCCGATTTCTATACCAAGCTGACCGTCGGCGACGGCCTGGTCACCCAGGTGCCGGCGCTGCTGGTGTCGGTGGCGGCCGGCATGCTGGTCACCAAGGCCGGCGTCCACGAGGCGGTGGACAAGGCGCTGTACGGCCAGTTGGCCGGCTATCCCCGTGCGGTCGGCACCGCCGGCGGCCTGATGTTCCTGATGGCGCTGGTGCCCAACATGCCGTTCCTGCCCTTCGCGGTGCTGGGCGCGGGCATGGGCGCGGCTGCGTTCTTCCTGGACCGCAACCAGCGCGCCAAGGCCGAACGCGAGGCGGTCGAGGCGCAGGCCAAGCAGCAGCAGGAAGCGCCGGTGGCGGAAGAGCCCATCTCGACGGCGCTGCGCATCGACATGGTGCGGCTGGAACTGGGCTATGGCCTGCTGCAACTGATCAATAACCCCAAAGGGGTTAAGCTGACGGACCAGATCAAGTCGCTGCGCCGCGCCATGGCGTCTGAACAGGGTTTCGTCATGCCGTCCGTCCGCATCCAGGACAACATGCAATTGCCGGCCAACACCTATGTGATCCACATCAAGGAAGTGGAATCCGGCCGCGGCGACCTGCGTCCCAACCAGCTGCTGATCATGGACCCGCGCGGCGACGACATCACCCTGCCGGGTGAAAAGACCAAGGAACCCACCTTCGGCCTGCCCGCCATGTGGATCGAGGCCAGCAACCGCGAGGAGGCGCTGTTCCGCGGCTACACCGTGGTGGACCCGCCGACCGTGGTCACCACCCACCTGACCGAGGTGATCAAGGACAACATGTCCGAGCTGTTGTCCCATGCGGAAACCCAGAAGCTGCTGGACGAGCTGGACAAGGAACACCAGAAGCTGGTGACCGAGCTGATCCCCGCCCAGATCACCGTGGGCGGGCTGCAACGGGTGCTGCAGAACCTGCTGGGCGAACGCATCTCGATCCGCGATCTGCCCACCATCCTGGAAGGCATTGCCGAGGCCTGCGGCCACACCCGCAACGTCACCATGATCACCGAGCACGTGCGCGCCCGGCTGGCGCGCCAGATTTCCGACTTCCACACCGGCCACCAGGGTTTCATCCCGCTGATCACGCTGTCGCCCGACTGGGAGCAGGCCTTCGCCGAATCCCTGGTCGGACAGGGCGAGGAAAAGCAGCTGTCCATGCCGCCGTCGCAGTTGCAGGACTTCATCACCAAGGTGCGCCAGACCTTCGAACGCTTCGCCATGCAAGGCGAAACCCCGGTGCTGCTGACCAGCCCGATGGTGCGGCCCTATGTGCGCTCGATCATCGAACGCTTCCGGCCGGTGACGGTGGTGATGAGCCAGGCGGAAATCCATCCCAAGGCCCGCATCAAGACGTTGGGGCAGATCTGATGAGCGGAGTTCCGGCTGAATGAGGCTCAAATCCTTCACCGCCAGCACCATGGCCGAGGCCATGGAAATGGTCCGCGCCGAGCTGGGCGACGATGCCATCATCGTTTCCACCCAGCGCGCCGCCGGCAGCAAGGGCGTGCGCATCACCGCCGCGCTGGAACCCGCCGACGCCGATCTGGCGGTGGCCGAAATGCTGGAGGAAAGCCACCCGTCCTCGGCCGCCGAGGCGGTCAAGGCGGCGCTGGACACCCACGGCCTGCCGCCGCGCCTGCTGGAACGGCTGACCAACGCCGCGCGCACCGCCGGCATCAGCGACCCCGCCTTGGCCTGCGCCGCCGCGCTGGAGGCCGGCTTCACCTTCGCCTGCCTGCCCGAACATTCGGCGCCGCGCCCGTTCATGCTGGTGGGGCCGCCCGGCTCGGGCAAGTCCATCGCCGCCGCCAAGCTGGCCGCCCGCTCGGTGCTGAAGCAGCGCCATGTGGGCGTCATCACCTGCGACAACCTGCGGGCCGGCGCCACCGAGCAGCTGGCCGCCTTCACCCGCATCCTGGAAATCGACCTGGTCAAGGCGCGCGGCCCCGATTCGCTGCGGCGCGCGGTCGAGGCCGCCACCGGCATGTTCGACCTGATCCTGATCGACAGCCCCGGCCTGAACCCGTTCCGCCAGACCGACATGGATTACCTGTCGGAACTGGTCGAGGCCGCCGATGTGGAGCCCATCCTGGTGATGGCGGCCGGCGGCGACGCCAACGAAGCGGGCGAGATGGCGGAATCCTTCGCCGCCATCGGCGCCACCCGGCTGTTCACCACCCGGCTGGACACCACCCGGCGCCTGGGCGCCATGCTGGCCGCCGCCGATATCGGGCAACTGGCGCTGTGCGACGTGTCGGCCAGCCCGCATGTGGCCAGCGGCATCTCGCCCATTTCGGCCATGTCCCTGGCCCGCCTGCTTCTGCCCCCGGCCCCCGAGCCGGCACCGCAACAAGACGAAACCTTCTGGACCGACGAGGCACACGCAAAATGACGACGCCCGAAGCCCCCACGCTCGCGCCCCGCCCCGCACAACGGGCGAAAGGCCGCAAC
>DATGXU010000401.1:0-11043 GCA_035298685.1 Magnetospirillum sp.
GGAAGCGGTGCGCCATCGCGAGGCGCTGGCCAACATGGTGCTGGACACCGCCCCCGAGGCCATGCTGGTCATCGATTCCAGCGGCCGCATCGTGCGCGCCAATCGGCACGCCCACAGCGTCTTCGGGTACGAGCCGGGCTCGCTGCCGGGCAAGGACGTGGAATTGCTGGTGCCCGAGCAGTTTCGCGCCATCCACCGCGACTGGCGGCGCAGCTTTCTGGCGGAACCGCCCAGCGGCCCCTATGCCATCCCACGCGAGATTGCCGCCCGCCACAGCGACGGAACGTCGTTTCCCGCCAGCGTCAGCGTGGGCACGGCGCGCATGGGCGACGAAACCTTCGTCATCATCAGCATCCAGGACCTGACCGCAAGAAAGGCCGCCGAGGCGGCGTCGCGCCTGCACGCCGAGGTGTTTCACCATGCCAGCGAAGGCATCGTGGTGGCCGACGCCAATGGCCTGATCGTCAGCGTCAACCCCGCCTTCACCCGCATCACCGGCTATGAATCCCACGAGGTGGTGGGGAAGAATCCGCGCCTGCTGGCGTCGGGCCGGCAAAGCCGCGAGTTCTACCGCACCATGTGGTCCACCCTGCATGCGCTGGGCAGTTGGAGCGGCGAAATCTGGAACCGCAACAAGTGGGGCGTCACCTATCCGGAATGGCTCAGCATCTCGGTGGTCAAGTCGCCCGACGGCCGCATCAGCCACTATGTCGGCATCTTCCTCGACATTTCGCTGATGAAGCGGCAAGAGGAGGCCCTGCACCGCCAGGCCCACCACGACGCCCTGACCGGCTTGCCCAACCGCGTCCTGCTGGCCGACCGCATGGAACAGGCCATCGAGCAGACGCGCCGGGCCAACAAGCTGATGGCGGTGGCCTATATCGACCTGGACGGCTTCAAGCCGGTCAACGACCGCTTCGGCCATCACGCCGGCGACACCCTGCTGGTGGAATTGTCGCGGCGCATGGCCGACACCCTGCGCGGCGGCGACACGGTGGCCCGACTGGGCGGCGACGAATTCGTGGTGATCCTGCAGAACCTGGCGGATGCGGGGGAATGCGAGGTGGCGCTGTCGCGCCTGCTCAACGAGATTTCGCGCCCGGTTTTCCTGGACGAAGCCATCGGTTCGGCCGAGGTGACCGCCAGCATCGGCGTCAGCCTGTATCCGCTCGACAATTCCGATCCCGACACCCTGCTGCGTCATGCCGACCAGGCCATGTATCTTGCCAAGGAAATGGGGCGCAGCCGGTATTGTTTGTGGGACCCCGACTTCAACCGGCGGGGATTGGCCCGCCGGGGCGCCGAGAACGAAATCTGGGCAGCCCTGCGCGACAGCCAGTTCGTGCTGTTCTATCAGCCCAAGGTGAACATGCGGCACGGCACCCTGGTGGGGGCCGAGGCGCTGATCCGGTGGAACCACCCCGATCGCGGCCTGCTTTCCCCGGCGGCCTTCCTGCCGCTGATCGAAGACGCCGAGCTGGAAGCGGAACTGGGCGAATGGGTCATCCGCACCAGCCTGGCCCAGATTTCCCGCTGGAGCGCCGAGGGCAACGCCGTTCCCGTCAGCGTCAACATCGCCGCCGGACACCTGTTGCGGCCGGATTTCGCCGACCGCCTGAAGGTGTTGCTGGCCGAATTTCCCCACGTGCCGCCGCGCATGCTGCAGATCGAAGTGATCGAAACGGCGGCGCTGGAAGACATCAATCAGGCGCGCCAGACGCTCGAGGCCTGCCAGTCGCTGGGCGTCGGCGGCGCGCTGGACGATTTCGGCACCGGCTATTCGTCGCTGACCTATCTGCGGCACCTGCCCATCGACACGCTGAAGATCGACCAATCGTTCATTCGCGATCTGCATAACAACGCCGAAGACCTGACCATCGTCAAAGGCGTGGTCATCCTGGCCGCCGGCCTGGGCCGCGACGTGCTGGCCGAGGGCATCGAAAAGGCCGAACACGGCGAAGTATTGTTGAGCATCGGCTGCGAACTGGGCCAAGGTTACCGTATCGCGCCGCCTTTGCCGGCGGACCAATTCCTTGGCTGGCTCAAGACCTGGCAACCCGACCCGTCTTGGGGAAAATGCAACTGACGCCGCGTATGGTCGCGGGCAACCATTGTCGATGGAGACCCCTGATGTTCCACCCCAATCGCCGCACGTTCCTTGGGGCAATGGCGCTGACCGCGCTCTCTCTCGCCGGTTTCTCCGCCAAGGCCGCCGAGTCCCACACCTATAATTTCTCGCCGGTGAACCAGTTCGGCGTGCAGCTGACCGCATCCTACTGGAACCCGATCATCGATTACGTCTCGAGCAAGAGCGGCGTGCGGCTGGTGCTCAAGGTGGGCCGCACCTCGGCCGACACCACCAGCTACGTGCTGGCCCAAGAGGTGGACTTCGCCTTCACCAACCATCTGTTCAGCGACGAGCGGCGCAAGATGGGCTGGAAGGTGTTCGGCCGGCGCGACTATCCGCCGGTGCGTGGCGAACTGGTGGTACTGGCCGATTCGCCCATCACCGATCTCAAGCAGTTGCAGGATCAGGACGTGGGTTTTGCCGGCCCCGAGGCGCTGGTGGCCTATAAGTCGCCCTATGCCCAGCTGATCAATCGCGGCATCCTGGTCCACGTGGTGTTCGCCGGCAATCAGGACGGCGCCATCGCCCAATTGCGCAGCGGCAAGGTCAAGGCCATCGGCGCCAATTCGCAGCTGATCGACGGCTATGCCAAGCGCGAGGGCATCGCCATCCGCAAGCTGTGGAGTTCGGAACCGTTCAACGATCTGGCGCTGATGGTGTCGCCGCGCGTGCCGTCCGAGGACGCCAAGGCGGTGGCCAAGGCGTTCCTGGCCATGGGCGACGACCCCGAGGGCGTGGCGATCCTGAAAAAGGTTTCCGAGCTGGTGCAGTTCCCGCCGTTCAGCCGCTTCCTGCCGTCGCAGGAGGATGAGTACCAGTCGTACTTCAACTTCTACAAGACGTCTCCGGCAATCCTTCACTGAGCCCCCCTGACTGATGACCGCAGCCTCCCTGCCCTTGCTGTCGCGGCTGCTGCCGCGTTCGCTGGCCGCCCGCATCTTCGCGCTGTATGCCATCGCCCTGTGCCTGTTTCTCGGCCTGGGCATGGGCCTGTTCTATTCCTACCAGTTCACCCAGAAGCTGGAGGATGCCCAGGATTCGGCCATGGTCGTCGCGGAAATCACCGCCCAGGCCATTCAGGAAAGCGTGGTCATCGGCGATTACGACGCCGTCCGGCTGACGCTGGAAAGGGCGTTGCAGGGAACCGCGTTCCAGCGGGCGTCCTTCATCGACATGCATGGCGGCCGCGTGGTGCGCGAAAGCCCGAGCGGCAGGACGTCGGGCGCGCCCGGCTGGCTGATCGACCAGGTCAACAACCGGCTGTTCGACGTCAACCTGAACATCCGCGTCGGCGGGCATGATTACGGCGTGCTGCGCCTGAATTTCGACGTGCAACGGGTGGCCGCCGACCTGTGGAGCCTGACCAAGGCCGCCATGGGTCTGGCGGCGCTCAGCCTGATCGGCGGCCTGGTGGTCATGCGCCTGCTGCTGAGCCGCTGGCTGACCAACCTGAACCGGCTGAAATCCCTGGAACAGCAGATCCAGGCCGGGCAAATCGAGGCGACGCTGGAACTGTCGGGCGACGTCCCCACGGAAATCCGCCAGACCTTCGAGGTGTTCAGCCGCACCACCGAGTCGTTGCGCAACCAGTACGGCCAGCGCATCGACGCCCTGATGCGCGCCCTGGTGCAACAGAAGAACGCGCTCGACCTGACCGCCATCGTCGCCGAAGTCAATCGTGACGGCCGCATCACCGCGGTCAACGACATGTTCTGCGCCAAGCTGGGCCTCGAGCGCGAGGCGGTGCTGGGCATGCCGCTGATCGGCGCCGAAATCCCCCTGCCCAACCAGATCTGGCGCGGCACCATCCAAACCAAGGATCACAACGGCGCCGATCTGTGGCTGAACCGCACCGTGGTGCCGGTCTCGGGAAACGACGGCAGCATCGACAACTGGATCTGCATCGACCTGGACTTCACCGCGCAGAAGGCGGCCGAGGACGAGCTGCGCAAGACCTATGCCCGATCGAAGGAACTGGCCGAGGGACATCTGCGCGCATTGCTGGATACCGTGGGCGAAGGCTTCGTGCTGCTGGATGCCGACGGTCGCATCGTCATCAGCAACGAACGCTTCCGCCAGTTCCACCCGCCGGGCCAGCCGTTCACGCCCCAGCCCGACGGCATCCCCCGCATCCTGCAGGCCATCGACGGCCGCTGGATGCGCGCGGTGGAATATCCCTCGCGCGATGGCGGCATCGTCGGCCTTTATTCCGACATCACCCAGCAGGTCCGGCTGGAACAGGACCTGCGGCTGGCCAAGGAGCAGGCGGAAGCGGGCAGCCGTTCGAAATCGGAATTCCTGGCGACCATGAGCCACGAAATCCGCACGCCCATGAACGGCATCATCGGCATGACCAGCCTGTTGCTGGACACCGAGCTCAGCGGCGATCAGCGGCGTTTCGCCGACACCATCCGCAGCTCGGCCGAATCGCTGCTGAACATCATCAACGACATCCTGGATTTTTCGAAGATCGAAGCTGGCCGCCTGGAATTCGAGGAAGCGCCCTTCGACGTCTCGTCGCTGGTGGAAGGCGTCGTCGACATCCTGGCGCCCAAGGTGCGCGGCAGCGCGGTGGAAATCAGCTGCCTGGTTCCCGGCGAGGTGGACGGCACCTTCATGGGCGACGGCGGCAGATTGCGTCAGGTTCTGCTGAATCTGGTGGGCAACGCGGTGAAATTCACGCCCAAGGGCAGCATTTCGGTCAGCGTGAGCCGGCTGGCCGACCGCGACGAGGGCCACAACGTGTTGCGCTTCGAAGTGGCCGACACCGGCGTCGGCATCTCCCAAGAGGCGCAGTCGCGGCTGTTCGCCATGTTCAGCCAGGCCGACGCCTCGACCTCGCGCCGGTTCGGCGGCACCGGCCTGGGGCTGGCCATCTGCAAGCGCATCGTCGAGATGATGGGCGGCCGCATCGGCGTCGACAGCGTGGAAGCCATCGGCAGCACCTTCTGGTTCGAAATTCCGCTGAAGCCCTGCGCCGCCGCCGCCTCGCCCCGTGACCCATCCCCGCTGAAGGACCGCCGCATTCTGGTGGTGGACGACATGGCGGTGAACCGCGAAATCCTGAGCCGGCAATTGGAAGGCTGGGGCGCCGAAGTCACCGCCGTGGACAACGCCCCCGGCGCGCTCTCCATCGTCCGCTCGGCCGCGCGCGAAGGGCGGGCCTTCCACATCCTGCTGCTGGACCATCACATGCCCGGCATGACCGGGACCGATCTGGCGATCATCCTGCGCGCCGACCCCGATCTGCGCGCCACCCCGCTGATGCTGCTGTCGTCGGGCCAGACCGACGAATCGGGCGCCCCAGCGGCCGGCCTGAACTTCCAAGCCACCCTGGCCAAGCCGGTCTTGCCGCGCCCGCTGCTGGAAGCGGTGACGTCGTGCCTTGGACTGGCCTCGGGCACGGAAAAGACGCTGCATGAAGCCCCCACCGCCGGCCCGGCCAGCAAAGGCACCGCCCTGCGTGTGCTGGTGGCCGAGGACAACCACATCAACCAGCAGGTGGCGGTTGGCCTGTTGACCAAGCTGGGCCACCGCGCCGACGTGGCCGACCATGGCGGCGAAGCGGTGGCGCGGCTGGAAAAGGGCAATTACGACCTCATCCTGATGGACATGCAGATGCCGGTGGTCGACGGCATCGCCGCCACCGGGCTGATCCGCGCCCTGCCCGGCCCCAAGGCGCGCACGCCCATCATCGCCGTGACCGCCAATGCGCTGAACGGCGATCGCGAGCGGTGCCTGGACGCCGGCATGGACGATTACATCTCGAAGCCCATCGACCGCCGCAAGCTGGCCGCCCTGCTGGAAAAGTGGCAGGACCTGATCGCCGGCACGGCCCCGGTCGTCGCCGCCGAGCCCGAAACGCCAGCAACCGAACAGGAAACAGCCGGCGCCATCATCGACCGCGATGCCTATGACGAGTTGGTCGACGCCCTGGGCGAAGACGAGGTGAAGGGATTGTTGGTGAAGCTGCTCGACAGCATGCCCGCCTACATAGGGCGGCTGGACAAGGGTGTCGAGGACGGCAACGCCGCCGAAATCGCCGCCGCAGCCCACGCGGTCAAGGGATCGGCCCTGAACCTTAGCTTGGTTGCCTTGGGCAATGCCGCCAAAACCTTGGAGCTGGCGGCGAAAACAGGCGAAAAGGAACTAGCGCCCTTACTCGCTCAGCTCAAGGACGCAGAACGGAAAACCCGCGCGACCATATTGAGCACCTGACGGAAAAAGCCTGCGCGGCCGGTGGTCACTTACCTGCCGCTGCACTTGTCAGCCACTCCGATCGGCAAACCTTACCGCCAGCATTCCGTCGCTGACCGCGTCCCTGCGCCCGATCCTGCGCAATCCGGGGCTTGCCGTCCCGACACGGGGCTGTCCCGGCGACAGCACGAAACAGGCGGCTTCCGTGCGCGAGGTGACACCCAATTTGCGGAAGATGGCCTTGACGTGGGATTTCACGGTCACTTCCTCGACGCACAAGGCGCGGGCGATGTGCTTGTTGGATGCGCCCGTGGCCATCATGCTCAGAATTTCCCGCTGCCTGGGCGACAGCCCCAGATCGGCCACGCCGATGTTGTCCCTTGCCGGCACGTGAGCGTCGATGGCGATCGCCGGCACGAAGCGTTCCCCGCGCAGCATCAACTGCACCGCGCAGGCCGCCGCCGAGGCGGACATGCTGCGCGGCAGATAGCCGTCATATCCCAGGTTCAGCCACCGCATGGCTTCCGCGGCAACGCCGGGCGCGCTGTAAACCGCGATCTTGGCGCCGGGTGCCACGGCCTTCAGGGCTGACAACGACCGGTTGGCGGACAGGTCGTAGTCTACCAGCATCAGTGAGACACCTTCGATAGGAAGAAGATTACCACCGATTGAATATATGCAATCAACTGCGTCAGATAAATAACTACGAATAGCCATGGCAAGACTATCCATTGAAATTTTATTGTCTCCGGCCACAATGATTGTCATTCTTACCCCCATGGCCATTCGCTATATTTCAAACCTAACACTTATAACCATAAAGTCATACCACACCTAAGGATTATCGCACATGAGGCAAAAATCATACCTTTGAACAATAACTTACCCCCTACAAATACAACCCACGCTTACAGGTTGCCCAACATCAGGTCTTCACACTAGACCAGCCTCCCCCCTTTGGACGACCCCGCTGCGCTGGCAATACTTCTTGCTGCAGAACAGCATGATCCTGGATAATTGTTCATCGCGCAGAGGTGAGCGGAGGCTGAATGAACTGGGCATTTCCTTCCGCCGCTGGTTCCCAATATGCCGTCAATGACCTGACGGAAATCGCCGCTTCCATTGAAGGGGTGTTCGTCCAGGCTGGAGAACGCTTGGGCGATGCGGTCGGCCGTTGGCGCATTGTGTCCTCGTCGTTTTCTACCCTTGCCGAGCAATACGACAGCGACGAGATGCGCCGCTGCGTCGATGAACTACGCTCCGCATTATCGGTTGTCGGCAGCCTGGGCGCCCGCGACGGGCGATCCACCGCCGGCCAGTTGGCCGAGTTGGGCTGTTCGCTGGCAGCCATGCGCGCCCGTTTGGTCCGGCTCCGCAAGACCTTGGGCGAGGTCAAGCTGGTGGCCCTGAACGCCAAGGTCGAGGCGGCACATCTGGATGCGGACCGGAACGAATTCTCGGTCTTCACCGGTGAAATCGACCGCTTGGTCATCGACGCCGAGTCCGAACTGACGTCATTGGACGGCGAGTTGCAAATTCTTGCCTCCCAAACCGCCGCCGCCCACCAGGCCCAGGCCGGGTTCGAGAGTGGGCATGGGTCGGAGCTTCAAGCCGTTTGCCTGCAACTGGATGCCGGTCTGCGGCGATTGGCCGACCAGCGCCGCCGCATTTCCGGCGCGGCCGGGCTGATCGGTCAACGCTCTGCCCAGGCAGCCGACCACGTTGGCGAGCTGGTGCTGGCGCTGCAGATCGGCGACATCACCCGCCAGCGCGCCGAACACGTTGGACAGGCGCTGCAACTGCTGGACAGCCTGGATGCCACCGCGCCATCGCTGACGGCGGAAGACATGCGGCAGGCCGCCGCCCTGCTCACCTCGCTGCAGGCGGGGCAATTGGAGCAGGCCGCCACCGACCTGGACCATGAGGCGGCACAGGTCAGCTCCAACCTGAATGCACTGGCCCGTGAGGCGCAAGAGGTCGGCAGGCAAGGGAATGAAAGCTTCTCGGGCGTCGGCGGCACCTCGTTTCTCGAGGCCCTGGCCGCCGAGATCGCCCGCATCGACACCCTGTTCGAGGGATATTCCGCGGCGCTCGACGGCACCAGACTGGCCATGCGGGCGGTGACAACGGCCACGGCCTCCATGGTCGCCCATGTGGAAGCAATCCATTCCATCGAAGCCGACCTGAAAATCATGGGTCTCAATGCGTCGTTGAAATGCGGACGCCTGGGTGATCGCGGCCGCACCCTGAGCGTCGTCGCCCAGAACCTGCGCCAGCTTGCCAACCGCACTGTCGAGGATGCCGGGGCGCTGATGGCCGGCTTGAACTCGATAACCACCACGGCGCAGTCGCTCGCCCACCGCGAGGATACGGACACCGGCACTGAAGACGCCCGCACCAATCTGCATCGCGCCCGGACCCTATTGTCGGCCAACGGCGCCAACCAGAAAGAGGCACTGCGCATTCTTGAGGAAGAAAGCGCCAAGGTGCAGTCCGCCTTGAACGAGGCCGTCGCCAACATTACCGGTGCCAACGAATTGTCCAGACGCATGCGCACGGTCGCCAATCGCCTGAAAGAGGCGACAAAGGACGTCGTGGTTCCGCCCGAGCGGATCGAACACCTGAAAGGTCTGGTGCTTGGCAACCTGACGGGAAATTACACCATGGCCAGCGAACGGGCGCTGCACGACCTGTTCAGCGGCACCGCTTCTGCGGCACCATCGGCAGCTGCCGAAGTGGCGGTGGACGATTTGCTTTTCTAAACTTCGTTCGTCAGCCCTAGCAAACGTCGGCGCGCGCGATTTCCGCTGCCAGCAGGTGCAGCGGCACCACCTTTTCAGCACCGCCCCGAGCGATGGCTTCCTTGGGCATGCCGAACACCACGCAGCTTTCCTCGTCCTGGGCGATGGTGGTCGCCCCCGCCTGGCGCATTTCCAGCAACCCCGAGGCCCCGTCGTCGCCCATCCCGGTCATCAGGATGCCCAGGGCGTTGCGGCCGGCATGATGCGCCGCCGAGCGAAACAGCACGTCCACCGAGGGCCGGTGGCGCGACACCAGCGGCCCGTCCTTGACGGCGACATAATATCGGGCGCCGCTTCGCTGCAGCAGCATGTGGCGGTTGCCGGGCGCGATGAGAACGCGGCCGCGCAGCACGGTATCGCCGTCCTCGGCTTCCTTCACCTCGACGGCGCACAGGCCGTTCAAACGCCGCGCAAAGGCGGCGGTGAATTTCTCGGGCATATGCTGCACGATAACGATGCCGGGGCTGTCGGCCGGCAGGCATTCGAGCACCGCCCGCAACGATTCGGTGCCGCCGGTCGAGGCGCCCATACAGATCACTTTTTCGGTTGTTCGAACCATCGCACGAGAGCCCGGCGGCGGAATGATGACATCCGCCGACAATTTGCGTTCCGGGCCGCCCGATCGCGACGCCCCAGCCCGGCACAGTCGCGCATGGGCGGCGGCGCGCACGGTGTCGCATATGGTCGCCGCCGTCTCCAACAGCGATTGCCGGGTGTCCACCTTGGGTTTCAGCAACACGTCCACGGCGCCGGCTTCCATGGCCTGCATCAGGGTTTCCGACCCTTCGTCGGTCAGCGACGAGCACATGACCACCGGGATTGGCCGCTGCGCCATGATCTTGCGCAGAAAGGTGATGCCGTCCATGCGCGGCATCTCCACATCCAGGGTGATGACGTCGGGCACCACGTCGCGCATCCGTTGCGCGGCGATGAATGGGTCCGAGGCGGTTCCGATCACCTGGATTTGCGGGTCGCTTTCCAGAATATCCGCCAGCGTCTGCCGAACCGAGGCGGAATCGTCGACGATCAGTACCTTGATCTTGCCGGACATGTCTGTGCCCCCCTTACCGCCTTACGAACACCGTTGTCGCCACCTGCTCCAACGGAAGATCAAGGCCGGCAATGGTTTCCGAGTGCCCCAGGAAAAGGAAGCCGCCGGGCCGCATGCTGGCGCACAGGCGTTCCAAAACCCGCCCCTGGTTGGGTTTACTGAAGTATATCAGAATGTTGCGGCAGAACACGATGTCGGCGGGCTGTTGCAACGGATAGGAATCCTCCAGCAGGTTCATGTGCATGAACCGCACCATGCGCCGCAACTCCGGCACCACCCTCACCTCGCGTCGTTCCTGGTCGCGAGCGACCATCAGATAGCGGCGGCGGAAGTTGGGCGGCACCGGGGTCGCCATGTCTTCGGGAAAAACCCCGCAGGCCGCGCGCTGGATGACATCGGTGCAAATGTCCGTTCCCAGGATCGAGAACGAGAATTGCCCGCCCCGCTGCACCATGTCGTCCAACACCATGGCGATGGAATAGGGCTCGGCGCCGATGGAGCATGCCGCGCTCCACACCTGCACCAGCTTGTTCCGGCACGACCGCGTGATCGTGGGGACAGCCACCGTTTCAAGGAAATGGAAGTGGTCGGGCTCGCGGAAAAAGTCGGTCTTGTTGGTGGTCACCGCGTTGATCAGGTGAACCGCTTCGTGTTCCAGCCCCCGCTCGTCGAAGACATAGCGGCAGTATTCGCGAAAGTCGGTCATTTTCAGGGCCGACAACCGCCGCCGCAAGCGGGTTTCCAGCATCACCCGTTTGTTGTCGGGCATGCGGATGCCGCAATAGCCCTCGATGAAACGCGACAGCCGGCGAAAATCCGACTGGCTCAGCATGCGGCGTCCTCGTCCGGCAGCAGCGCCGGCAGCG
>DATGXU010000402.1:0-7281 GCA_035298685.1 Magnetospirillum sp.
CGACCGGCTCGAGATCGTCAACGCCCGCGTCTCGGCCCGGCGCGAGCACTATGCCGAGGTGCTGTACCAGCGTTTGCAGCGCAAGGGCGCGCTGCAGCGCGACGCCGCCCGCCTGGTCAACCAGGAACGCAACATCTGGGGCGCCCTGATGGTGCAGCAGGGCGACGCCGACGCCATGGTGACCGGCCTGACCCGCGCCTATTGGCAGGCGTTCGACGAGGTCAAGCGGGTCATCGATCCGGTGCCCGGCCAGGTGCTGATGGGCATGAACATGATGGTGGCGCGCGGCCGCACCGTGTTCATCGCCGACACCACGGTGCACGAGCATCCCACCGCCGAGCAGCTGGCCGACATCGCCACCCTGTCGGCGGCCAAGGTGCGGCAGATGGGCCATGAACCCCGCGTCGCCATGCTGTCGTTCTCGAATTTCGGCAACCCCACCACCCATCCCACCGGGCGGGTGCGCCAGGCGGTGCAGATCCTTGACCAGCGCGGCGTGGATTTCGAGGTGGACGGCGAAATGGCGGCCGACGTGGCGCTGGACCCCGAGCTGCTGAAACACTACCCGTTCTGTCGCCTGTCGGGGCCGGCCAACGTGCTGATCATGCCCAGCCTGCATGCGGCCAACATCTCGTGGAAGCTGATGCAGAAGCTGGGCGGCGGCACGGTCATCGGGCCGATCCTGGTGGGCCTGTCCAAGCCGATCCAGATCACCTCGATGGACGCCACCGTCAACGACATGGTCAACATGGCGGTGCTGGCGGCCTACGACGCCATTCGGCAGTAAGCCGTGGACCGGCGCGGCCTGACCACCGCCAGGGTCGTCGGGGCGGCGGCGCTGCTGTCGCTGCCGACGGCCGTCATGCTGGCGACGATGGTCGCGTTCCTGAAGCTGAACATGATGGCGGCCATCCTGGGTTGGGTGGCGGTGACCGTGGCGGTGGGGCTGCTGGTGCGGCCCTATCTGGCGTCGCTGTCGGCGGTGACCTCGTGGGCGCGGGCCCTGGCCGCCGGCCACGACACCAACGCACCGGCCATCGAGCGGGAACCGCCGGTGGCCGAGATCGTCGGTTCCATCGCCCAGCTGCGCCGGTTCTGGCAGGCCCGCCAGCGTGAACTGGCCGAGGCGGCGCGCTGGAACGAGACCCTGTTCGACAACCTGCCCGATCCGTTGATCCTGCTGGCCGAGGACCGCCGGGTGGTGCGGCTCAACCAGGCGGCGCTGGCGCTGTTCGGCACCGGCACCCTGGGCCGCGATCTGGCGGCGATGCTGCGCGATCCCTCGGTGCTGGAAGCGGCCGACGAAGTGCTGGCCGGGGCGGCCGGGCGCGATGGCGAGCTGACCCTGCCGGTTCCGGTGGAGAGGTCGTTCCGGGTCCGCATCGCCCGCCTGGGCTCGCGCGCCATGGACGACACCGTGGCGGTGCTGGCGCTGCACGACCTGACCGCCATCAAGCGCATGGAACAGATGCGCGCCGATTTCGTCGCCAACGCCAGCCACGAATTGCGCACCCCGCTGGCGACTCTGCTGGGTTTCATCGAGACGTTGCGCGGCCCCGCCCGCGACGATTCGGATGCGCGCGACCGCTTCTTGGGGATCATGCACGAACAGGGATCGCGCATGGCGCGGCTGGTCAACGATCTGCTGTCGCTGTCGCGCATCGAGCTGAACGAACATTCCCGGCCCAGCCGGGTGGTCGACATGGGCCGCATCGTCGCCACCGCGGTGGAAGCCATGCAGCCGCTGGCCCGCGCCAAGTCCATGACCATCCACGCCCTTGTGGACGAAGACGCCCGCCAGGTGGTGGGCGATCCCGACGAACTGGCGCAGCTGGTGCAGAACCTGCTGGACAACGCCGTCAAATATGGACGCGACGGCACGCCGGTCGAGGTGCGCCTGGAGGTCGCCGCATCCCTGCCCGTTTCCGCCGGTGAAACCTTGAAGCTCGGCCGGGCGATCCGGCTTGCGGTCACCGACCGGGGCGACGGTATCGGCAAGGAACACCTGCCGCGCCTGACCGAACGCTTTTACCGGGTGGATTCCGCCCGCTCGCGCAAACTGGGCGGCACCGGCCTGGGTCTGGCGATCGTCAAGCACATCGTCAATCGCCACCGTGGCACGCTTTTCGTGGAATCGGTCGTCGGCGAAGGCTCGACCTTTGCCGCGTTCTTGCCCCGGGCGGGGGATGGCGGGCCGGCCGCCGGTTGATCGGCCTGGTAGGAATTACGTCAAATTCAGCTTTTCCCCAACGACCGGCACTGGTAAACCCGCACACGGGGGTTCGCTCCTTCCGGGGCAATATGGTCATGGGAATTTCCCACGTTCCGACGCGGTTAAGTGTTCGCACACTGGGCATCATCGCCGCGCTGGTGATCAACACCGTTGCCGCGCTGGCGCTCTGGCAGGCCTACAACAACGCGATCGGCCGGGCCGAGCAGCGAACCCAGGCGCTTGCCCAGATCTATGCCGATTTCACCTACCGGGCGCTGGATACCTATGACCAGATCCTGGTGGACCTGCAGGGCTCGGTCGAGATCGGGCTCGACAGGCCCATGCTGCAGAATTATCTGAGGCGCCAGAAGGAACACCATGTCCACCTGCTGAACCTGTTCGTCTTCGACGCCGACGGCACCATCGTCAGCGGCACCCAGGATCGCCCGGCCGACCTGTCCGATCGCGACTATGTGGTGGCCCATCGCGACGATTCCGACGTGGGCCGCTTCGTCGGCCAGCCCAGCCTGTCCCGCATCATTCCCGGCCGCCGCTTTCTGCCGCTGTCGCGGCGGATTTCCGGCCCCGACGGCGACTATCGCGGCGTGGTGGCGGCCACCATCGATCTCAAGGAACTGGGCGACGCCTTCGACGCCGTGCGCGAACAGGCCGAGGGCCTGGACGTGGCCATCACCCTGCTGCATCACGACGGCACCCTGCTGGTGCGTTCGCCCGCCGCCGCCGACATGATCGGGCAAAAATTCAGGCTGGGCACGCTCGAGGGCGACCGGGTCCGCACCGTGCATTCCCAGTCCCCGTTCGACGGGCAGACCCGCATCGTCACCCAGCGCCAGGTTCCCCATTATCCGCTGATGGCCCTGGCCAGCCTGCCCAAATCCACGGTGATCGCCGAATGGAGCCACACGGCGGTGCCGGCGGTGGCGGTGGCGCTGTTGCTGACCGCGGCGCTGGTGGTGCTGGCCGGCCATCTGCACCGCGAAGCCGTGGGGCGCGAAACCCTGCTGCGCGATCTGGCTGCCGCCAAGGAGCGGGCGGAGGAGGCCTTCTCCAGCCTCAGCCAGGCCCAGGACATGATGGTGCGCAACGAAAAGTTGGCGGCCTTGGGCGGGCTGGTGGCCGGCATCGCCCACGAGATCAACACGCCCGTCGGCAACGCGGTCACCGCCGCGTCCTTCCTGGCCAAGGAAACGCAAGAGCTGCGTCACGCCCTCGATCAGCAGACGCTGACCGCCAGCACTCTGAAGGCCTATCTGGACAATGCCGACGAATCGGCACGCCTGACGCTGTCCAATTGCGAGCGCGCGGCCGAGTTGATCCACGGCTTCAAGCAGGTGGCGGTGGATCAGACCTCGGGCGAGCGCCGGCGCTTCAACCTGGCCGAATACGTGGCCGAGGTGCTGCTGTCGCTGAAACCTCAGTTCAAGCGCACGCCCCACCGCGTCGACATCTATATTCCCGACGACATCGAGCTGGATTCCTTTCCCGGCGCGCTGAGCCAGGTGCTGACCAACCTGATGGTCAATTCGCTGATCCATGGGTTCGAGGACGGCCGCGCCGGGGTGATCGACCTGGCCGCCCGCCTGGACGGGGACATGGTCGAACTGGTCTATTCCGACAACGGCCGGGGCATTCCCCTGGAAGTCCAGCCCCAGGTGTTCGAACCGTTCTTCACCACCCGGCGGGGTTCGGGCGGCAGCGGGCTGGGCCTGAACATCGTGCACAACATCGTTCACCGCACGCTTGGCGGTACTCTCGCGCTCGATAGCCGCGAGGACCGTGGCGTCCACTTCACCATACGTATCCCCGCGCGGGCGCCGGCAGCGTCCGCCGATCCGGGAAGCCAAGGGCCGTCGCCATGACCGAACCGTTTCTGTTTGCTAACGAAATCGCCGCCGCGCCGCAGGCGGACGCGCCGACCGAGCGCCATTGGCCGCTGCTGATCGTCGATGACGATCCCGAGGTGCATTCGGTCACCCGGCTGGCGCTGTCCAAGATCCGCTACAAGCATCGGCCGCTGGAATTCCTGTCCGCCTATTCGGCCGCCGAGGCCGAGGCGATCCTTGGCGAACGCCGCGACGTCGCCGTGGTGCTGCTGGACGTGGTGATGGAAACCGACGACGCCGGCCTGCGGCTGGTGCGCCGTATCCGCGACCATCTTGGCAACAAGGCCATCCGCATCATCCTGCGCACCGGCCAGCCCGGGCAGGCGCCGGAAGAGCGGGTGATCGTCGATTACGACATCAACGACTACAAGTCCAAGACCGAGCTGACGGCGCAGAAGCTGTTCACCACCATCATCGCCAGCCTGCGTGCCTTCGAGGACATCACCGCGCTGGAAACCGGCCGGCGCGGCCTGCAGCAGATCATCGAGACGTCGGATTCGCTGTTCCGCGTGCAAAGCATGAAGCATTTCGCCGCCGGGGTGCTGACCCAGCTGGCCACCTTCATCGGCGTCGAGCCCGCCGGCATCCTGTGCGCCCAGCGCGGCGATTTGGGCGGGGGCGACCGCGACCGCATGTACGTGCTGGCCGCCGCCGGCCCGTACGAGCCGGCCATCAACCAGCCCCTGGCGGATGCCGTGCCCGATGCCCGCATCCCCAGGCTGGTGTCGCGTTGCCATGCGGAACGTACCAGCATCCACGAAGCGCCCATGCTGGCCCTGTTCATTCCGGCGGTGAACGAACTCAGCCGCGACGTGGTGGCCTGCGTGGAAACCGACCAGCCGCTGGACGACCTCGACCGGCAATTGCTCGAGGTGTTCGCTTCCAAGCTGTCGGTGGGCTTCGCCAACGTGGATCTGGTCGAGCGCCTGCGCGAAGCCAACGCAACCCTCGAGGCCCGCGTCGAGGCCCGCACCTCGGAACTGGCCGAGGCCAATGCCCGGCTGGAAAAGGTGGCGGCGCAGGACCCGCTGACCGGGGCCTATAACCGCCGGCATTTCCGTACCCTGGCCGCCCAGGCCACCGCCACCGCGCGGCGGCAGAACCGCCCGGTGTCGGTGCTGATGATCGATCTTGACCACTTCAAGGAGATCAACGACACCCACGGCCACGCCGCCGGCGACGAGACGCTGAAGGTGCTGGTCAAGCTTTGCCACGCCACCCTGCGCGAAGGCGACATCCTGGCCCGCTATGGCGGCGAGGAGTTCTGCGTGCTGCTGCCCGAGACCGAATTGGCGACGGCGGCCCAGGTGGCGGAACGGCTGCGCCGCGCCGTCGCCGACACCCGAATCGACGGCCCCATGGCCTGCTTCACCCTGACCGCCAGCATCGGCGTAGCCGCATGGGACCAGGGCGATTCCAACATCGAACCCGCGTTGAACCGGGCCGATCAGGCGCTGTACCAGGCCAAGAAAGGCGGACGCGACCGGGTGGTGGTGGCCGAAGACGCCGCGTGAGGACGGCTCCGGACCGGTTAGGCGTCGCCGCCTTCCGTGGGCTTGGCGACGCGGCCTTCCAGTTGCGGCGCCACGTTATGGCCGCCGCAGGAACCGCATTGGAAGACGATGTCCACTTCCATCCGGTCCATGTTGAAGTCGCCCAGCATCTTGTGGCCGCAATGGCCGCACAGATAGTCGTCGCCGCCGCGTCCCACGGTGGACAGGCCGGTGTTGAACACCTGCCGGCCGCCGATGTCGCGGGGGCTGATGGCAGTCAGGACCACTTCGGCCATATTATTCCCTTTCCAAAATGATTTACCAGCCGGCGGCGCAGCCATCGGCGCGGGGGTCGGCGGCCCCTTCGATCATGCCGTCGCCGCGCCGGATCAGGGCGCCGGCATGGCCCATCAGCGAGTCGAAGGCGGCCACCCGTTCGACCATGTGGCCCGCTTGGGTCAGGTCTTCCGCCAGTTCGGGCGAGAACCGGGCCTCGATCTTCAGATCGCTGTTGGGTTGGCCGTCGACGCTGCGGCCATAGACGAAACGGGGCGCGGTCAGCGCCGCCTGCAACGATTGCCCGCCCAGCACGGCGCGGGCGTAGATCTGCGCCTGGATCTGCGGCTGCGAATCGCCGCCCATGCTGCCCCACACCATGGTGCGCCCATCCTTCAGCCGCGCCAGGGCGGGTGACAGGGTGTGGAACGGCTTGCGGCGAGGTTCCAGCGCGTTGCGGTGCTCGGGGTTCAGCGAGAACGACACGCCGCGATTGTGCCAGACGATGCCGGTCTGCGGCAGCACCACGCCCGATCCGAATGCATGGAACAGGCTTTGGATGAAACTGACGGCGCGGCCCTGGCCGTCGATCACTCCCAGCCACACGGTGTCGCCATCCTGCAGCACCTGGGTGGCGGGCATGGCGCGGGCGGGATCGATCTCGCCCGCCAGCCGGTCCAGCAGATGGTCGGACAGATAGGTGGCGGCATGCACCGACATGCGGTGGGGGTCGGTGATGTGGGCGTCGCGGACGCGATAGGCGATCTTGGTGGCCTCGACCAGGCCATGCACCCAGCCGGCCTCGTCGGGTGTGGTGACGCCCAGGCGCTGAAACATGCCCAGCAGGATCAGCGACGCCAGTCCCTGGGTCGGCGGCGCGGTATTGAACAGGGTGCCGCCCGCCAGACCCAGCGACAGCGGCCGCCGCCGCATGCCGCGATGGCGGGCCAGATCCTCGGATTTCAGCGGCGAGCCGGCGTCGCGCAGGTCTTCAGCCATGGTGCGGGCGATGTCGCCGCGATAGAAATCGTCCAGCCCCACCTCGGCCAGCCGCTCCAGCGTGGCGGCCAGGGCCGGCTGGGCCAGGGGCGTGCCGGCGGCGGGAACCTTGTTTCGGACAAGGAACGTCTGCGCGAAGCCGGGCGCCTTTTTCAGCGCCACCAGATTGCGCCGGGTGGCGGTTTCCTGATGGAGGGTGACGGCCGAACCTTCGCGGGCATAATGGATGGCGTCCTCGAACAGGCGTTCCAGCGGCATGCCGCCGCCCCATTGCTCGGACACGTCCAGCGCCAGCTGCCACCCCGATACCGCGCCGGCCACCGTGTTGGCGGCCAGCCCGCCGCGCGCCGGCACCGCTTTCATTGACCATTTCAGTGGCGGCGCGCAAGACTTCGGG
>DATGXU010000403.1:0-1875 GCA_035298685.1 Magnetospirillum sp.
CCGATGCCGACCTCGGTGTCAGCCGCTGGGTCGCGCGTTCGTCCTGGATGATGCCGCCGATGCCCAGCACCGCCAGGGTGACGGCGGCGAACAGGCCGGCGGCGGCCAGCAGCGCCATGGGGGGAAGGTTGAGCAGGTCCAGCATCACTGTCCCCCTTTAGAAGCGGAAGTTGACGATGCGGTGCATGGCGACGATGCCCATGGCGATGCCCACGCCGCCGAACGCCATCAGCGGCGGAAAGGCGGGGTCGGCCATGGCGCCCAGGTAGTAATCGGGCTTGATCACGAAGATCACCGCCGCCAGCACGAAGGGCAGGGCGGACAGGATGGTGGCCGACAGCCGGCCTTCCGCCGACAGCGCCAGGATGCGGTTCTTCATGCGCATGCGGTCGCGGATGACGCGGGACAGCCCTGACAGAACCTCGGCCAGATTGCCGCCGGTGCCGTACTGCACGCGGATCGCCACCACCAGATAATGCAGGTCCTGGGCCGGCAGCCGGTGGCCCAGGTTGTCCAGCGCCTCGCGCAGATCCAGGCCGTAGGTCATCTCGTCGAAGACCAGGCCGAACTCGGTGCCGATGGGGTCGGGCATCTCGCGCGCCACCATGCCGATGGCGGTGGCGACCGGATGGCCGGCGCGCAGGCTGCGCACGATCATGTCGATGCCATCGGGCAATTGGTTGGACAATTTGTGCAGCCGCTGGCGTCCGCGCCGGCGCACCCAGGCCAATGGCAGCACGACGCCCAGCACCGCCGCCACCACCAGCGACTTCCACGGCGCCAACTGGATCACCAGGGCGCAGATGATGGCCAGCGCCAGCGTCAGCGCCACGCCGTTGCACAGGAAGCGGCCGGTGGTCATGGTCAGGCCGGCGCGGCTGAGCATGCCGTCCAGCCGGCCGAACGGCCCCCAGGCCAGCAGGCGCAGGCGCCGGTTCATGGCGCCGCGCGTGCCGAACAGGTCACGGGCCAGAGCGAAGGCGCCTTCCACCAGCAGCAGCACGGCGACGAAGGCGACCACCAGCACAATGGTCGAGGTTTCCGGCATCATGGGCGCCCTCCTCAGGCCAGCGGACGGTCGGCGGCGAACAGGTCGGCCGGCAGGTGAATGCCCCGCGCGGCCAGTTCGGCGTGGAATTTCGGGCGCACGCCGGTGGCCCAATAGGCACCGTGGATGACGCCTTTCTCGTCGGTCGCCGTGCGCTGGAAGCGAAAGATCTCGTTCATGGTGACCACCTCGCCTTCCATGCCGGTGACCTCGTGGATGCTGGTCAGGCGGCGCCGGCCGTCGCTCATGCGTTCCAACTGGATCACCACGTCCACCGCCGAGGCGATCTGCGCGCGGATCGAGCGCGCCGGCATGTCGATGCCGGCCATGCCGATCATCTGTTCCAGGCGCGACAGCGCGTCGCGGCAGGTGTTGGCGTGCACGGTGGACATCGAGCCGTCATGGCCGGTGTTCATGGCCTGCAGCATGTCGAACGCCTCGCCGCTGCGGCATTCGCCCAGGATGATGCGGTCGGGGCGCATGCGCAGCGCGTTCTTCACCAGATCGCGCTGGGCGATCTCGCCGCGTCCCTCCAGGTTGGCGGGGCGGGTTTCCATGCGCACCACGTGGGGCTGCTGCAACTGCAGCTCGGCGGCGTCCTCGATGGTGACGATGCGTTCGCTGCCGTCGATGTTGGCGGACAGGGCGTTCAGCATGGTGGTCTTGCCGCTGCCGGTGCCGCCCGAGATGATCAGGTTGAGGCGGGCGTTGACCACGCCGCGCAGCACCGTCGCCATTTGCGGCGACAGCGAGCCGATCTCCACCAGCCGGTCCAGCGAATAGGGGCGGCGTGAGAATTTGCGGATCGACAACAGCGACCCGTCCAC